>JBAMLI010000072.1:0-3957 GCA_039793645.1 archaeon | reverse complement strand
AAAAAAGTAATAAAACTAAATACTGGCGATCCCGCAAAGTACTTCAAGACTCCAGAGAGGGTTGTAAATGCGTATATTAAAGCCCTAAAGGAAAATGATACATACTACTCGAATTCGCAGGGAATCGAAGAGCTAAGGGAAGCAATAGCTAAAAGGCACAAAAAGGCCTATGGGCTCGAGATAAGCCCGGATAAGGTGCTCATAACGCAAGGAATAAGCGAAGGGCTCCAGTTCCTCAACATAGCGCTGATAGACAAAGGGGATACTCCAATTTTGTTCAAGCCTTATTATCCTTCTTACATGCCATACCTTCTTATCGTTGGAGGAAAGCCCATCTTCGGCGAGGCAAAAGAAGAGGACAACTGGGAGATAGATTTAGATTCGCTTGAGAAGAGCATAAGGAAAGCAAAGAAAGAGAGGATAAAGTACATGCTCATAACGACCCCAAACAATCCAGCAGGCTATGTAATACCAAGGAAAAAGATGAAGGAGATTGTGGATTTTGCAAATGAGCATGATATTTTCCTAATAAGCGACGAGATCTATGACGAATTGGTGTTCAAAGGCAGCTTTACAAGCCTTTCCCAGGTTGCCGATGGCTTGCCTTATATGATACTCAATGGCATGTCGAAGGGGTTTGTGGCTACAGGCTTCAGGCTTGGCTACATGCTTGTGCCAAATGAAGATGCCAAAAGCATGCAGCTGCTCAACAAGCTCATAGAACTTGCGCAGATGAGGCTCTCTCCAAATACTCCTGCCCAGTTTGCATATGCCTATGGCTTGCAGAATCTGGGTGCGCATGAAAGAGAAGTTAGAAAGCTTAGAGAAGAGATAAAGGAAAGAGTCTACTTTACCACTAGGGAAGTAAACAAAACTGATTATATGCATGCGCTTCTTCCGAGTGGCGCTTTTTATGTATTCCCAAAAGTCGAATTAGGCAAGCTCAAGCTTAAAGACGACAAGGCATTTGTGCAAAACCTTCTTCTTGAGAAATATGTGCAAGTTACGAGGGGCTCTGGCTTTGGTATGCCAGGTCACATAAGAATAGTGGCCTTGCCGCCAAAGGAAGTTCTTAAGGATGCAATAGAAAGAATAGACTCTTTCTGCAAAGAGCACAGCAGATGATTGGATGATTAATTTGGAAGAAATAGAAGAGCTCAAGTTCAACGAGAAGCTTTACAACAAGGTAAAGAGCTATATAGAATTGCTGAAGCCTGATTCGATACGCTTGCTTAGGGGAAGCAGCGAAGAGTACAAAGAGCTTGTAAAAGAAATGCTCGAGAGCGGCGAGTTCATCGAATTAAACAGGGATTATTATGAAAACTGCTACCTTTACAGGAGCAACAGGAATGATGTTGCAAGAACAGAGGAATGCACTTACATTTGCACTAAAGACAAGGCAGAAGTAGGTCCTACAAACAACTGGGCTGATGAGGATGAGATGGAGGCAAAGCTCAACAAGCTCATAGAAGGCTCAATGAAGGGAAGGATTCTTTACATAGTGCCTTATCTTCTCGGTCCAGCAAACTCGCCATTTGCAAGCGCAGGCATAGAGCTTACTGATAGCAGGTATGTGGCATTGAGCGAGATGATAATTGCAAAGGTCGGCAGAGTTGCGCTGGAGCACATGAAAGAGGATTTTGTATTAGGGATAAATGCAACATGCAATCTAGATCCATCAAACAAATACATAGCCCACTTCCCTAGAAAGAGGCTCCTCATAACAGTAAACTCTGCCTATGGGGGCAATGCATTGCTGAGCAAAAAGAACCACGCGCTCCGCATAGAGAGCTATCGTGCGAGGGATAAAGATATGCTCGTTGAGCATATGATGAGCATAGAGGTTATAGCTCCGGACGGCAAAAGGTATGGAATTGCAGGCGCTTTCCCAAGCGCAAGCGGCAAAACGAACCTTGCAATGATCAGGCCACCAGAGAGATACAAGGGTTGGAAGGTAAAGCTGCTTAGCGACGACATAACATGGATGATTCTAATGAATGGCGAGCTCAGGGCGACAAATCCAGAGTATGGCTTCTTTGGGGTTGTGCCTGGAACAAACGAGCGCACAAACTATAATGCAATGCTTACTATGAAGAAGAATACAATCTTCACAAATGTTGCGCTCAACCTTGATAATAATACGCCTTGGTGGGAAGGCCTTGGCGAGATGCCCAAGAATATTGTCAATTGGCAGGGCGAGAAAGATTTTACAGGGCCTGCAGCGCATCCAAATTCAAGGTTCACAAGCCCCATAAGCCAATATCCAGAGCTTTCAAGCAGCTTTGGCTCGCCTGATGGCTTGCCTATGCATGTCTTTTTGTTTGGCGGAAGAAGGAAGCAGCTTATACCACTTGTATATGAATCCATGAGTATAGAGCATGGGGTGCTCGTTGGGGCGATGCTAAGGGCAGAGAGTACAGCTGCAGCAGCAGGAAAGGTTGGGGTCATAAAGAACGATCCAATGGCGATGAGGCCTTTCTGCGGCTACAACATGGCAGATTATTTTGACCACATGAGGAAAGTGCTGAGGAAAGCAAAGAATCCACCAAAAATATACAATGTAAACTGGTTCAGGGTGGATGAGAATGGCAATTTCATTTGGCCGGGCTTCGGGGAAAACATGCGCGTCATTAAATGGATTATTGACAGGCTCAACGGCTTGGCAAAAGGAGTAGAAACCCCTATAGGAATAGTGCCAAGCATAGACGAGCTTGATACAACCGGATTGGACAAACAAGCAGTAGAAAAAATTCTTGAAATCGACAAGAATGGCTGGCTCAATGAGCTCGAAGAAGTAAAGCCATTCTTCGAAAGCTTTGGCGAAAGGCTGCCAAAATGGCTTTGGGAAGAGTACTACAAGCTCAAGGAAAGGCTCGAAAGCTACTGACTACTTTTCTATTTCCTCAACAAAAGCTGGAAATAGCCTGTTTACCCCCTGCATGCCCATTATCTTCTCCATATCCTTTTTGAGCTCCTCGTCTTTTCCAATGAGCACAGCAATCAGCACATGGTCCCCTGAAGTCCTATAAAGCTCCCTCACATTCTTCATGCCTTTCAGCGAAGAGATTGCATCTATGAGATAATCGGGCTTTACATCTAAGCCCAGTATTATCTCCTGCATGCCCATAAGCTTGTACCTCAGCCTGTATCTCTTGTCTACTATAATCTTTTTTTCCTCAAGCTTGTTCATATGGTTCCTTATTGTTGCTATTGATATCTTGAGCTTTTTTGAAATATCCTCTAGCTTTTCTCCCTTCTCAAGCTCCCTAATTATCTGCATATCAATTTCTTCCATATTAATCATTTTGCTAATTTTTTTATTATTTTAGTTAGATAAATTATAAAAAAGAAAAAATATTTAAATATTTATGCTAAAATAAGATATGGTGATACAATGGAAATAGGAGCAAAAGTACCTGAATTTACCGCAAGGACTTATTTTCCAAAGGAAGACAAGATAGCGCAACTTAAGATACCCGTCGCAGGAAAGTGGAATGTAATAACCTTTCATCCTGGAGATTTCACTTTCGTATGCGCAACAGACATAGAGGCATTTGGCGCCATGCAGAGCAAATTCGAAGAGAACGGCGCCGTTGTATTGGCAGTAAGCACAGACAGCATTTTTGCGCATAGGGTATGGCATCAGACATCGCCAAGGGTGGGCAAGACAAACATACCGCTTGTCGAAGACTTGAACAAGACAATTTCAGCAGGCTATGGGTTCCTAAGCAGCAATGGCTCTGCAAGAAGGGGGGTTGTGATAATAGATCCAGAGGGGAATCTGCAATACTATGCAGTTTTCAATGATGCGCTTGGGAAGGACGTGAGGCATATCTACAATGCATTCCTTGGGCTAAAGAGCATACACGACGCGCCAAAAGAAGAAGGCAAGATGAGCGCCATACCAGCAAACTGGGAGCCAGGAAAGCCTATGCTAGTGGTGGATACAACAAAAGA
>JBAMLI010000071.1:0-4162 GCA_039793645.1 archaeon | reverse complement strand
TGAAGAAAGAAAAAAATTTAAAAATTTTAAAGTTTATCTTTTAAACCGGATGCATAAAAAGCAAGTTTTTTACTTTCACCATAGTCATATGATCTATAAAGTTCTAGAACGCTAGCTTCTATTGAGCCCTCTGCATGTAACATTGCAGTTGTAAATAGTGCACCAAATGATGATATCATTTCCCTTGTAAGAGCTATTAGCCTTGATCTCTCGAGCGAATTTGTACCCTTCTTTCCAACAAGGTATTTTTCAAGGTAAGATGCTTCCTCGGGATTCTCAAAGTCTTGTGATGCGGGCAGAGTTGCTGCAAGTCCACCAGCAATATCAATAAGATGTTTAATAACATCCATATAACTTTCATTAGCTATAAGCTTTCCAATATTAGTCATTACTGTATTTGGTACAGCTATGCCGGTAATATCGTCTATCTGGGCCATACTTGAAGCTGCTATTGCTGTTGCCTTAAGCATTTCTTTGTATCTTATTAGCTCAACTACATCTTTTCTTATGTGTGATTTGTCATCAACACCATTATATTCTGCCAGTAATTTGCCAAGTCCAACGATCAGATCAGCTATCCCTGCTCTGTAAGATATTGCCGTGTACCTGTGATATGTTGGAAACATTATGGCTAGAGGCCCTCCAAATTGCCATTCTCCTGCCATAAAGACCCTTTCCCATGGAACAAAAACATCATCGAATACTGTCAGAGATTCTGTCTCAACATTTTCCCTACCCATTACAAACCATGAATCATTCAAAGCCGCCTCAGCACCTTTTTCAGGTTTTGATATCATTTTTAGTCCTTTCGTATTTGCTGGTACAGCAAATGCAACAGAATAGTCTTTATCTTTATCAGTCATTGCTCTAGTTGGCAATACTATAATGTCATTTGAAACAGGTGCCTGCGTTGTATGTACTTTAGCACCTCTTACTATAATACCATCCTTATTTTTTTCAACTATTCTCAGGTACAGGTCTGGATCTTGCTGCTCATGAGGTCTTAACATTCTGTCCCCTTTTACATCCGTTTGAGCAACAGCTATTCCAATATCGTTCTCCACTACATATTTGTAATAATTCATCACCCTTTCATAATAACTTGTACCAAGCATTGAATCCATACGCCTTGAAATTATCATCAATGCAAAGAGCGCATCAGAACCTATTGCTTTTATTATGTTGAATGATCCTCTGCCCCATCTAGTAGTTTCATAAATAAGCTCAAACCTATTTGACAGATCCTGGCCATTCCTTGGTATCTGATAAAAACTGCTTATTTCACCGAACTTTGGATCATTTTTTACAACGAGCTTCCTTCTTTCTGGATCTGACTGCCATTCATACACGAGAGATGCATGTTTTACAGATCCTTTTAGCACTGGGTGAATGACAACATTGTCTACTCTTTTACCTCTGTAATAAACTACTCTTCCATCATTAATACTTTCCAAATATTTTTCAACCGATTTCAACGCCATAAATATCATTTCTCCTTATGGAAATATTTTTCCTACTAAAGTAGGATCATGTCCAGGTATGATCATTTTTCTCTTGACCAATGATATAGCTTTAAGGCTGCTTGAATACCACTCGGATAGATCAACATGAAGTCCGGGTGGTAAAAATGGCAAAGGTGATGGTGGCAACTGAATATTGTTTCCAGCAAGATCCTTTATAGTGTAAGGTTCCTTTGGCGGATTAATGTTTGCATATGTATAGAAATGATCCGCAGAGATTAAATATAATCCTTTCTTTGTTGGTACAGCAACACCTTGCAATCCTTTTGTATGACCAGGCAATTGAATAAGTTTAATGTTTCCTTCGATATCCACATCGCCATTAACAAGTGCTAAATCTATTTGTTCAAGAGGCAAGATATATTTCATATCATAAGTTCCCCTCATATGTGGCGGTGCATTAAATGCAGATTCCCATTCTGTTTTCTGTACATAAATCTTGGCATTGTGAAATATATTTGCTGTAGCAGTGTGATCAAAATGTAGATGAGATAGAATAAGAATATCTATATCTTCAGGCTTAAGCCCAATTGTTGATAATGCTTCTCTAGTACCTTTCTCTCCACCTCCTTTAACAGGAAATCCATGAACCATACCATTGCTTCCAGGCTCTTCGATGCCACTGTCTAATAGGATTTTACTATCACCACCTTCTATATAAAACATGTAAACGCCTGTAGTCACAAATGTTCTCATATCCCCCATTAAATAAGAGACCCCTAAAGGCGCTGTAATATATGCTTGCAATAACGGCCTAATAACATACTCATTCATTTTTTTTCACCTCCTTTTTTAAATTTTTCTTTTTCCTGTTCCTGTAAACTTCTCCAATCTATTTTACCCGCACCTGATCTAGGTAAAGCATCTACGAATTCAATAATTCTAGGATACTTGAATGGAGCAATTTTATCTTTTACCCATTGTTGAATTTCTTCAGGTGCTACTTTCCCTTTGAATTCATCCTTTAAGACTATGAATGCCTTTATCTCTTCACCTGTCCTTTCATTTGGAACACCTATTACTGCTATTTCTTTTATTTTCGGGAAGCCATACAATACCTGTTCAACCTCTGCAGGCCATACTTTTAATCCGGCTCTGTTTATCATCCTTTTCAATCTATCCACCACAAAGAAGTATCCCTGATCGTCCATGAATGCCATGTCCCCTGTTCTAAAGTATTTTTTTCCATCGATTTCAATGAATGCATCCTTTGTGTCTTTTTCTTTGTTCCAGTATCCTTGAAATACTTCAGGACCTGATATTACAAGTTCTCCAACTTCTCCTTGATTTAATACCTTTTTTGTATCTACATCAATAATCAAAGCATCTACACCAAAATCCGGAATACCTATTGAGCCATACTTTGGATTTTCTGGTGGATTCATGTGAGTTTGAGAAACTGTTTCTGTTAAACCATAACCTTCTATGTATTTTATACCAGTAAGGTTTTCGAATTTTTCTCCAATGGCTTTAGGTAATGCCATTCCTCCACCACCGCATACTCTTAAAGAGCTCAAATCCTTCTTCTGTAGATCTGGATTGGAGAGAATATCAAAAAGCATTGTTGCAATGTTTATCCAATGCGTTACCCTGTACTTTTCAATTGCTTCTAATGCTATTTTTGAATCCCAGCTTGACATAATGACCATTGCAGATCCTGTGTAGATAGGTGAAATCAAAGAATGAATCAATCCTGTAACGTGATAAAATGGAAGGGTGGAGAGATGAATTGCAGAGGATGTGACTCTCTCCCATACAGCCGCAGCTATACCATTGCTCAATACAGTACTATGGGTATGGATGCATCCCTTAGGAGTACCTGTTGTTCCTGCTGTGTAAGGTATCATGGCAATATCATCGGGTGTAATTTCCAATTTTGGGGGGTCAATTTTATTCAAAACATTTTCCCATAAGTCACCAAATTTAATAGGGAAATCTGTTTTCATGAAATCCGGAATAGGAAGTTCAGGTTCCTTTGGAAGATATTGTGAAAGTTTTCCAACAAGTATTTTTGTATCAAAATTATTTTTTATTTTCTCTAGATTTGAAACTCTATCGGATGTTGTAATAATCATTTTAATCCCTGAGTCTTTTATCAGATATTCTAATTCTTGAGATTTATAAAGCGGATTCATAGGTACTACCACAGCATTAGCACTAAGAATACCAAAGTATGATATAACCCAATGTGGTGAATTCAACATGTAAAGTCCAACACGATCTCCTTTATTTATGCCCTGATCTTTCAGATAAGTAGCTAATTTTTCCACCTGCTCAAGCAATTCTTTGTATGATATCCTTTTTCCATAATAGATCATGCTATCCCTTTGTCCATAGTACTTTGCTGCATTTTTTAAAGCGTCTACCAATGTCATCTCTGGATAACCCAATGAAAAGGTCACTCCCCTTGGATAACTTTTAAACCAAGGTCTATTCAAAGGCACTTCCCAATTTCTCATATAATTTTATATGAGTTTCCAATATTTAAATATTTTGGGAGAACAATCTGACAAATGTCAGATTTATATATCTTATTTTATTACAATATTTTATGAATAAGGAGGTTAAAAAAATTTTAAAGAATCCAATAAAAATGTTGTCTGAAGCGACTGAAATTGATGTATATTCAAAGAAGATTGGTC
>JBAMLI010000070.1:0-30044 GCA_039793645.1 archaeon | reverse complement strand
TATTATATTCTTGCAAAAGCGGAGCGTGAAAGGCTTGGCCTCCCTCCAGCCAAATACAAGAAAATGCCTAGAAAAAGAAATTGGTAATTGCATTGGATTGAGGTTTTTAAGTATCAAAATTTTGTATTTATTATTTATAATTATTTGAGCTTATTTCATGATGGGGGACTATGGAGAAGCTCAAGGAGATAGCTAGCAGGCTCACAGGGAGAGTAATAATAAGCTCAGATATAAGCGAAGAAGATTTGGGCGAAGTAGACCTTGAGTCCCTTATTGGCCACCTTATAAGCTATTTCGACGGCAAGGAGCTAGGGATATTGGACAGAAATACCTTATACAAGATTATAGAAGGAATGAAAAAAGAGAAGAAGCCGCTCGAGATTGAAATAGAAAGAAAGGTAGACTTTAAGCCAAATGCAAAAGAGGTAGAAGCTGAGATAAAAATACGGGAAAGCCCCATAGAGAGGACTGCAGGAACAACAGACGATTTTGTTGCTTACCTGAATGATAGGTTTAGAAGAATCAGCGAGGTAATAAGCCAAAACATGGCAAGCACAGGCGTAGCCAATGGAAAAATAAACAGCATTGAAAAGCTGAAGGAGTATGCAAATGGTAGAGAGGCAACTATAGTAGGTATGGTTTTTGATAAGAGGGTTACAAAAAATGGCAACATTCTTGTGAACCTTGAGGACAGCACTGGAATAGCCAAAGTAATCTTCATGAAAAATGATGAGAGGCAAGATCTTTACAAGAGCGCCAAAAAGATAATAAACGATGATATTATTGCTGTAAAGGGCAAAATCTCGGGGCCCTTCCTGATAGCGAATTTTATATTGTGGCCTGAGGTGCCAATACACAATAGGCATAGGACTAAGGAGGATATTGCAGTAGGCTTTGTATCTGATACGCATGTAGGAAGCAAGCTGTTTATGGAAAAGAAGTTTGGGCGGATGCTAAAATGGCTCAATGGAGAGATAGAATATAGGAAGGAGCTTGCACAAAAAATCAAGTATATTATAATAGCTGGCGACCTTGTTGATGGGATTGGCATATACCCAAACCAGGAGAAGGAGCTCGTGGTGCCTGACATATATAAGCAGTATTCGATGTTCTTCAACTTTATCTCTTCTATACCAGAGTATATACATGTGTTTGTCCTGGCAGGGAATCATGATGCTGTGCAGAGCACAGAGCCACAGCCCTCGCTTGCCAAGGAGCTTGCAGGAGAGTTCAAAATGAGCAATGTGCACCTTGTTACAAATCCATCTTACATCACACTCAATGGGGTAAAAGTGCTTGCATACCATGGCACTTCCCTTGACTCAGTGATACAAGCAATACCCGGATGCAGCTATGCGAAGCCTGAGATCGCAATGGTTGAATTGCTGAAGAGAAGGCACCTCTCCCCAATATACGGCGGCAATAAGGTGCTTCCAACAAGGAAGGACTCCTTGGTTATTGATGAGATACCAGACATACTCCACATGGGGCATATACACAAAAATGGCGACACAGACTACCATGGGACCCTTGTCTTGAATAGTGGCACATGGCAAAGCCGCACCACCTACCAGATAAAGCAGGGGCATATCCCTTCCCCAGCAATACTTCCTGTCTATGAAATGAAGAGCGCAAACTTGTTTAATATAGATTTCAACAGCATTGGGTGAAGCAAATGGATATCAACTCATACTTCAATATGCTTTCAGAAAAATTCGATAGTGCGTTCTCTGTAGCTTCAAAGGCAAGGGCAAAGGGGCTTGACCCCAAAAGCGAAGTAGAGATTAAGCCTGCCCCAGATCTTGCAAGCAGAGTTGAAGGTATCTTAGATATACGTGGGCTTGCTGAGATAATAAGAAAGAACTACGGAAAGGACAAAACAGAAACTGCATTCAAGGTTGTAAAGGAGGTTTGCGAAAGCAAGGCATTTGATTCTTATGACACGCTGAAGAGGATAGAGCTGGCGACAAGGATAGGCCTTGCAATAATAACCGATGGGGTTGTAGTCGCACCTACAGAAGGCATACAGGGGGTTGTACGCTACAAAAACCAAGACAATACTGATTATATTGCCCTTATCTATGCGGGCCCCATCAGGGGCGCCGGAGGCACAGCTGCTGCGTTGTCTGTTGCATTTGCAGATTATGCAAGGCGCTTCTTCAATATAGGAGCATACAAGCCTACACAAGACGAGGTGGAAAGATATGTAGAGGAAGTGGAGATATACCACATGAGGCAGCATTTGCAATACAAGCCTAGTGAAGATGACTTGAGGAATATTGTAAGCAATTGCCCTGTTTGTATAGATGGAGTGGCGACTGAGGATGTTGAGGTCACAGTGCATAGAGACATTAGAAGGATAGAACAGAATGGGAAGGAAGTCATGCTTACAAATAGGGTAAGGGGTGGAGTCGCGCTTGTGCTTTGCGAAGGTATAGCACAAAAGGCCAAAAAACTTATAAAAGAAGTCAAGATCGCAAACCTAAATTGGGATTGGCTGAACAACATAATAAAAGTCAACAAAGTAGAAAAAAGCGGGGAGGAGGAAAAAGTATCAGTATTTCTTGAAGAGCTTGTAGCTGGAAGGCCTGTAATAGCATATCCAGGGCTTATAGGTGGGCTCAGGCTAAGATATGGAAGAAGTAGGCTTACAGGCATCGCTGCCAAAGGGTTCAACCCCGCTACAATGATACTTCTGGACAATTTTATCGCTATAGGGACCCAGCTTAAGGTCGAGCTGCCTGGAAAGGGTTGTGTTGCGTCTCCTGTAGACTCAATTGAGGGGCCTTTTGTTGTGCTTAAAAATGGAGAAGCCCTCAGGGTGAACAGCGCAGAAAAGGCTCTTGAGCTCAAAAACAATGTAGAAAAGATTGTCTCTCTTGGCGATATATTGATAACATTTGGGGATTTCAAGAAGTCAAATACTCCGATACAGCCTACCAGCTATGTGGAAGAGTTTTGGGAGGCCCAATTAAAGAATGCAGGGTATGGCAAAGAAGTAAAGGACCCAAGCTTCAAGGAAGCTTATGTCATTTCGCTTGAATACAATATACCAATACATCCAAAGTATCTTTTTGAATTTCAGAGCATAAGTATAGGCGAGCTTGAAGAGATTGCAAAGGCAATAATAAGGAGCTCAAAGATAGAATACGAAGGGGAAGAGAACTTATTCTCAATAAAAAGGCTTCTCATTTCTGAAAATAAAATTAAAGAAGCGCTTGAGCTCCTGCAGGTGCCCCACAGGATTGAGGATTCTAAGATAGTGATTGAAGGGGATTATGCACAATCACTTATAGCGAGCTTAGGTTTTGCAAAAAGCAAAGAGGGCCTGCTTGAGATAAGCGAAGTGGCTATGGACAAATATGCTGGAAAGGAAAATGCGCTAGACGCTGTAAACAGCGTAGCCCCATTCAAGATACCAAGGCGCTCTACCTATATAGGTGCAAGGGTTGGAAGGCCTGAGAAGGCTAAAGAGAGGCTCATGAAGCCTGCCCCACATGTGCTCTTCCCGATAAGCGAGTACGGCGGCAAAGAAAGGAATATCACAAAGGCATACATAATCGATGAGAAGAAATTCAGCAACAAAGGAATAGAGGTAGAGATAGCAAACTACAAGTGCGAGAAGTGCAAGCGCTATCTTCCTGGCCCATTCTGCTACGACTGCAATGCAAGGGCTAGGATAGAAAGGATCTGCCCAAAGTGCGGCTACCGAACATTCAGCGCAAAATGTGAGAGATGCGGGGCTGAAACTGTGGGCTATGCTACCAGAAACATAGACATAAGGAGCCTTGTGTCAGATGCAATGAAAAGGCTAAAGCTCAGCAGGATGCCTGAGGTTGTTAAGGGAGTAAAGGGCTTAACAAACAAAGACAAAGTTCCGGAGCCTATAGAAAAAGGCATTCTGCGCAGCTTCCACAATGTCTATACTTTCAAAGATGGCACAGCTAGATTTGACGCTACAGACGTGCCTATAACTCATTTCTATCCAAGCGAGATAGGGGTAAGTGTAGATAAACTAAGGGAGCTTGGGTATGAAAAAGACATCTATGGCAATGAGCTCAAAAGCGCTGACCAGCTTGTGGAGCTTAAACACCAGGATGTAATAATAAACGTAAAGGGTGCAGAATACCTTCTGCGGGTGGCAAATTTTGTAGATGACCTGCTTGTGCATTTTTATAGAATGGAGCCATATTATAATGCTAGAAGCATATGGGACTTGGTGGGCCACTTAGTTATAACCCTCTCGCCCCACACCTCGTGCGGCGTAATGGGGAGGATAATAGGATTTACAGAAGCGAACGTTGGCTTTGCACACCCTTACATGATCTCTGCCAGGAGAAGGAATTGCGACGGGGATGAAGACACAACAATGCTCCTTCTTGATGCCTTGATAAACTTCTCCAAGGAGTATCTGCCAACTACAATAGGCGGGACGATGGATGCATCTCTTATCCTTACAATTCATGTCGTGCCAGAGGAGGTAGACGATGAAGTTCATGCAATGGAAACTACGAAAGCATATCCGCTTGAATTCTATTTGAATAGCTATAATTACCCCCAGCCTAGCGAGGTAAACATAGAAACCGTAAAAGATAGGCTTGACAGCGAGGCTAGGTTCTACAATATAAACTTCACGCATTTAGACAGCAGCAATTCGATAGCTTCGGCGCCGAAGAGGAGCTCATATACTACTCTGAAGACAATGCAGGACAAAGTTGACGCAGAATTCAGGCTCATGGACAAACTGAGAAGCGTGGACCAAAGGGATGCTGCAAAGAGGCTTATAATAAGCCATTTCATACCAGACCTTATAGGAAACCTCCATATGTTCTCGAAGCAGGAGTTTAGATGCAGCGTATGCAATGCAAAGTATAGGAGGGTGCCTCTTGGCGGGAAATGCCCAAGGGATGGAGGCAAGCTTTTGCTGACAGTCTCAAAAGGAGGAATAGAAAAGTACCTTGACATGGCCCTCAACCTTGCTGAGAGATATGACTTGGAGCCCTACATCAAACAGAGGTTGGCATTGATAAGGGATGAGATCTACAATTTGTTTGACGAGACGAATATACCAAAAAAGCAGTTTAGTTTATCTAACTTCATTTGAAACTTCTTTTACAACTTTTTCAAAAATGTCTAGCCCTTTTTCTATGTTCCTGATGCTCATTTCAAGCGGAGGTATTATTCTTATAGTTGAAACGCCTGCTGGCAGAAGAAGAAGTCCATTATCAAAGCACTTGTTAAGTATTTTCTCCCTTTCTTCTATGCCGTATTCCTTGCTATATTTGTCTTTGACTATCTCTACGCCTATCATCAGACCCATTCCCCTAACATCGCCTATTATTTCATATCTTTCTTTCATCTCTTCAAGCCTACCCATGATAAGCTTGCTCCTCTTCTTTACTCCTTCAGCGATCCTCTTATAGTTTCTTTTAACATAATTCAATGAGGCGTTTGCCGCTGCTACTGAGACAAGATTTCCGCCAAAAGTATTTGCATGGGCCCCAGGCGGTATTGTACCAAGAGAATTTCTAGATATTGTAGCACCGATTGGCAAGCCGGCACCAAGGGATTTTGCCATTGTATAAATATCAGCCTCTACGCCAAAATTCTCAAGTGCAAGGAATTTGCCTGTTCGCATATATCCTGCTTGAACCTCATCGTCCACTATCAATATGCCGTGTTCTTTTGCTAGCTTGCTAAGCTTCTTGAAGTAGTCTTTTGGAGGCACTATATAGCCTCCTTCGCCTTGTATGGGCTCTATAAATATTGCAGCAACCTCTTCTGGTGAGACCTCCTTGCTAAGCGGATAATCCTTTATATAATCTATGCATGCAAAATTGCATGAAGGATACTCTAAGTGAAATGGGCACCTATAGCAATAAGCAAATGGTACGTGTATCGTTGGGCTGAAAGGCCCGAAGCCCGACCTCTGCAAGCTTTTGGAGGCTGTGAGTGAGAGGGAGCCCATAGTCCTTCCGTGGAATGCATTGTAGAAGGCTATCGCATACTGCCTCTTTGTAAAGAGTTTAGAAAATTTGAGGGCAGCTTCATTTGCTTCTGTGCCTGAGTTGGAAAAAAAGACCTTTCCGAATCCTTTTGGAAACATTGTAATAAGATTTTCAGCAAACTTTACAGGAAGCTCTGAATAATAATCTGTAAATGCAGAATGCATTAGCCTATCTACTTGTTTTTTAACCGCATCCCTTACTTGCTTATTTGCATTCACACCAAGATTATATACAGATATGAAGCTTGAGAAGTCTATGAATTTGTTGCCCCCAACATCATATACAAAGTCTCCATCCCCGTGAGAAGAGACAAAAGGGTAGCTTTCCCTTGTAGTGGTCATTATTACTCTTTTATCCCTCTCGATAATATCCTTTATCCTCTTTGTTATCTTCACCATAATTAAATGCCTTATTTAAAACTATTTATACTTTCTTATTTGCCTCTATTTGCCTTTTGCTTTTCTGTTATCGTCGCTGCTTGTTTTCTCTTCGGCAAGCTCTACGCCCAATGCCCTCGAAACCTGCTTTTTATCATTTATGTCGACAACTTCGCCCAAAAATTCGAGGTGCTTAACATTGCATCTCCTCTCTTTCTGCCTTTCTGCTGTTATTATGTTTACAAAGTTTTTGTCTAGTATTTTTGTAATTACGGCCCTGCTGCCTGCATCCCTCCCATATCTCTTTACACATACCCTTCCTACTTCTACTAAAGCCAAGAAATCACCCTTGTTTATTTTTGTTTTTTGTGCCTTATTCCTTTTATTATTATCTCTACAATCTCAGATGGAGACAATTTCTCTGTTTCAATTACCAGGTCGAATGGCTTTTTGTCCTTTCCGATCCTTATGTTGTAGAGTTTTTTGTACAGCATGAAATTTTCCTTGTCGCGCTTTTTTATTATTTCCCTTGCAGTTTGGATGCTTACCTTGTCCCTCTTTGCTAGCCTTTTTGCCCTTTCTTCGGGGCTTGCATCAAGCCATACTTTGTATCCATGCTTTGAAAGCCAAGGCATTACATAACTTGCTATCACAATGTTGCCCTTGCTTATGATTTTAAGGACTGCTTTGTCAATGCTTTTGTCGATCTCTTCATTCTTCTCTCTTTCTTTTAGGGCTACAAAGCCCTTGCTTGTATCCCAGAAGTTTGATGTCGTTTTCCCGGCTTCATGGAATCTTGACTTTATAATGTCGCCCACATTAACTGCTTTTACTTTGAGTTTTTGGGCTAAGATCTTAGCTACTGTGCTCTTTCCTGAAGCTGGCAAACCTGATATTATTATAGCTTCCATAAGCAGCTAATGCGAAATAAGCTGGAGCACGTATTCTTTCTGCTTTACTCCTATCTCATTTAGCTTCAGCTCTCCATGCTCTATCCTACTGGCAAGCTTTATTATGTCCGCAGTGCAGCTTGCGCAAAGCACCCCTCCAAATATCCTTGCATTCGCCCTAAGGCTTCTGCCCTTTGAATTCTTGCTTGTATTTATCCCATTAAGCTCTCTGCCACATATGGCGCAATGAGGCTTATTGCTAGCCTTCTTTTTATAATGAAGGACATTCCTCTTCTTTGGAGTGACCCTCGCAAGCTTCCTAATGCTCCTTGATCTATACATTGGTCTTGGCACTTTAAGCACCCAAAGAATTCAGATTAAATATAGATTTAGAAGGATACATATAAAATACTTACTTACTGGCTTTGATTGGCCTCTTTATTCGCTGCATCTCCACTGCTTGCCTTTGCCTTCTTGGCGTTGGCCCTATCCCTTACCATCACACCTATAGAAAGCAAAATGCCAAAAACGAAGACTACAAGTATGAAAAATGCTGTATAGGAAAACTTCATCCCAGCAAGCAGCACAGTTGGATGCGATGGAAAAAGCATAGGGAGCAACCAGTAGTAGACAACAAAGAAAAGCGGCAGTATTATTATCATAGGCTTCATCTGGCTTATCATGCTTTCAGAAGCAAGGGACATTATCTCCTTCTGCTTTTCCATGAGCTCGCTGTTTGTAGCCCCATTTTTAGACATCTCTTTAAGCTCTGCGCTCTTTGCCTTTATTTTCTCCTGCATTTCATACACTTTCTTCATATTGGCTACTTTTCTCTGTATGAAAAATGAAAGCAGCGTGTAGATTATTGCGATTAGTGCGATAAGCTCTGCAATCATTTAATCAGGCCTTTTATAGTGTTTTCAACCTCTTTTGCTACATCATCCGCCCTTCCCTCCCTATTCTTGAATATGTAGATTGGGATGTCAAGCTCTGCAGACGCTGAAGCCATAATTGCCAGGTTGATTAATCTTTGCATGTTGAGCTCTGCTTCATCTTCAACTTCCCTCTTCCTTGTCTTATCTTTCTCCCTTCTTTTTATTATCTCCTTGGAGTCTGCGTCTATATATAAAAGGCCCTTCACATTCAGCTTCTTAAGCTCCTTCAATGAAAACCCAGGCAGGTACATTGGACCTTGCTTTATTGATAGATGTGTATCTATTACTAAAGTCCCCTTCCTCCTGCTCAGCGCATCTACGACCTTTCTGCTTATCTCATTTTGCTTCTCGGCAGGAAGGTACCTCATTTTGTCTCTGTCTTGAACATTTGCATGCTTGAGCATTTCATCTCCAAAATTTACGATCTTTATATTCCTCATCTTTACCTTAGAAAGGACTGTAGTCTTGCCAGCCCCTGGCGTTCCTGCAACAATAAAAGATGAAAGTCCCACGCAAATCAGATAAAAATAAGGAAGAGAAATAATAAAAAACAAACTAATCCAAGCTATTGCTCAGTCTTCCATTCCTGCCCCTTCTCCGCCTGGCGTTGGGTTTGAAGGCTTGCTCTTGGAGCTTATCATGTCATCTATTCTCAGTATTATCTCAGAAGCCTCGCTTGCGCTTGTTATTGCTTGCTCCTTTACTTTAAGCGGCTCTATTACGCCGAGCTTCTCCATGTCGCCTATTGCGTTCTTGTATACATCAACGCCGTAAACGCGGCCTTCTGAACCCTTGTGCTTGCTCCTTAGCTGGACCAGCGTATCTATAGGGTCCATACCTGCGCTCTCGGCAAGCGTCTTTGGCACTATCTCTACAGCATCTGCGAATGCCTGTATCGCTAGCTGCTCCCTGCCTCCCACATCGCTAGAATATGCCCTCAAGCCATTTGCTATATCCACTTCTATGCTTCCTCCTCCTATGACGTATTTGCCCTCTTCAATGGTGCTTGATATCGCCCCTATCACATCATTCAAAGACCTTTCAACTTCGTTAACTACTTGCTGCGTGCTCCCTCTTATGAATATTGTTACGCTTTTAGGGTCCTTGCACTTCTCTACGAATACCATCTGCTCCCCTGCTATCTTGCGTTCCTCTACGAGGCCTGCAAAGCCGAGATCGTTAGGTGAAAGGTCATCCAGGCTTGTTACCATGTTTGCTCCTGTGGCTTTGGCAAGCTTCTCCATGTCGCTTTTCTTTACCCTCCTTACTGCCATTATCCCTGCCTTTGCTAGATAGTGCTGCGCTACATCGTCTATTCCTTTCTGCACGAATATCACGTTTGCTTTGCTTGCTGCTATCTTGTCTACCATCTCCTTCAGCATCTTTTCCTCTTGTGCAAGGAATGCCTGCATCTGCTCAGGCGATGTTATCTCTATCCTTGCATCTGTCTCTGTCTTCTCTATCTCGAGCGCTACATCAAGCAATGCAATCTTTGCATTCTTTATTGACTTAGGCATGCCAGGATGGGCCACTTCTTTGTCTATCAACACGCCATTTATAAATTCGGTGTCTTCTATGCTGCCACCTTCCTTTTTCTCAAGCTTTATGAAATCATGGTCTATTGTTATCTTGTTGCCTTCCTTCACTGCAACCTGCTTTATAGCTTGTATTGCAAGCTTGGACAGATACCTCTTTGTGCTCTCTCCGCCTATGTTCTTTGAGCCTAATGCAATCATTGCTATCCTTTCCAGCTTGTCTTCATCATCAATACTCACATCAAGGCTTTTTTCGCGCAATATCTCTTTTGCCTTCTCAGCAGCCATCTTGTAGCCTTTTATTATGGTAGTTGGATGTATGCCCTGCTCTATGAGATTGCCAGCTGCCTTAAGCAATTCTCCTGCTATTATTACTGCTGTAGTAGTGCCGTCGCCGACCTCCTTGTCTTGTGTCTTTGCTATATCAACCATTATCTTTGCAATTGGGTGCTCAACATTCATCTCCTCTAGTATCGTCGCTCCATCGTTTGTTATGACTATGTCACCCAATTCGCTTACTAGCATCTTGTCCATTCCTTTAGGGCCGAGCGTTGTCTTAATTGCACTTGCAACTGCATATCCTACTGCTATGTTTGCGCGCTGGGCTTCCCTGCCCAGAATTCTTGTTGCTCCCTCAGGGAGTATTAGATATTGTTGTCCTGCACCAAGTTGATTTTCAGCCATTATCTCACCATTTCGCATTTTTATACAAGCAGAAGCATTTTTTATGGGTATAGATTAATAAAAGAGTTCTATTATATATTTGAACCAAATATATTTTTATACTTATCTACAGTGCAATGCTCTGGGTAAAATCTATATCCTTTCATATGTTTGCTCATTTAACAGCATTTGCAAAGATTAATAAACCCTTATTTAAATAAATTATTGATTTGTATGGAGCAGAAACGAACACTCAATTTGAAGCCTACTATAAAGATACAGAATATTGTAGTAAGCGCTGACTTGCACGCTACCGTAGACTTGTATGCCCTTTCTAAAAATGTCAAAGAAGTGGACTATGAGCCAGAGCAGTTCCCAGGGGCCATTTTCAGGATAAAGGAGCCCAAGGCTGTGATAATCTTATTCAAGAACGGAAAGCTTATATGCACAGGGTCAAGCACAGAAGCAGACATTAGAAAAGTACTTGATTATGCTACTAAGGTAATATCAAAATATATCATAGATGAGCAAAGCTAACCTTTGGCTTTTGCCACTTTTCTTGCAAGCCTGTCGAATTTTTTGAAGAAATTTTCCCACGAATAGCTTTCCTCTATCCTCTTTCTCGCTTTTTTGCCCATCTCTTCTGCAATTTTAGGGTGCTCTGCTATGAAGAGCATCTTCTCGGCCATCTCCTTCTGCGAATTTACAAGAAAGCCAGTGACACCATCTAATATTGTTTCTCTTGGCCCGCCTTCATTTACAGAAATTATAGGCTTGTAGCTTGCCCCTGCTTCTAAAGGTATGTAGCCAAAATCTTCATTTATTGCTGCAAAAAGCACGGCCGTAGAGTTGGCGTAGAGCCTTTTGAGCTCGCTATCGCTTATATTTACCTTGAATATGACATTCTCATCTGCAATCTTCTTCAGTTTCTCGAAATATTTTATGTGCTCCTGGTCCTTTGAGAGCGTGCCTGCTATTATGAGCTTGTAGCCTTTCTTTGCCTTCTCGAAAGCCTTGAATGCTGAGATTACATAGTCCTGCCTCTTGTTTGGTATGATCCTAGAAGGGTACAAAAAGTACTTCCCATCGCCTTCGTTTCTGAACCCTTCAAGGTCAATGGCAGGATTTATTATAGTAGCCTTGCGCTTGAAATATGTATTTATTCTATCAGAAGTGTTCTTGCTGTTTGTGGCTATTTCTTCTATTTTCTTCACTATCCCTTCGGCCAGTATTTTGTAGGATTTTGCAAATGCTGCGTAGATGAATTTTTCTGTATAGCTTCTGTTTTTCATCCTTTCGGAATAAAGGTCATATACCTCCCTTGGAGGCGTATGGCAATACCATAATACCCTCTTATTTTTATGCCTTATCCATTCGCTTGGCGATATGTGGGCGTTTATTAGATCATAATCCTCTTTTATAAGCGCATTGTAGAAAGTATAGCCATACCTGAGCCCCTGCGAAGCCCTGTAGGGAAGTACCCCCGTAAAAGGTATATGCTTTTTCAGCATCACTATCTCAAAGTCCTTAAACTCAGGAAATGTGCTCTTTGGATCATACTCTATAGTGTAGATCTTTGCATCGTAATGCTGTGCTATCTTCAATATGACCCTTTCAGCGCCCCCTTTCAAAGTCAAATAAGGCTGAGCTATTATGAGTTTCATTCAAATCAGCCAGGCATAGTATAGTTGTTGTGCACCCAGCTTGGCTTTGGAGTTACATAAGGCAACCCGCCCGTATAGTTGTTCAGGGCAAATATTACGATAGGGTTTGTAGAATTCATGTAGTTGATGCCTGTGAAGTTTCTAGGATAAACCCTTGTGAACCCTGGAAGCTCGCCAAAGAAGAATCCTCTGTAATAGTTGGAGTTGTAGAACTCTGAAGGCGCGTTTGTTACTGTATTGTTTGGGCCGTTAGGCGTGTACAAGACCATGAAGTCTGCAAAAGGCTGGCCTGAGATGCCGAAGTTGCCATAGTAAAAGAAGGAGCGCGGAACAATGAATGCATTGCTTATCTTTGTGCCATTTGCATAATACAAGTTGACAGGCCTTGTGGTATTGTAAAGTGTGGTAGGCACGCAGTATGTTCCATTTACGTATACCTGATTCCCTATCAAGAGTATGGCCTTTACCATTGGCTGAGATTCGTTGAGCATGCAGAAGTTGTTTATGTTGTTGGTGTTAAGTGGAATTAAAGCATATACAGGGTCATGCTCTATTTCGCATTGCGAAGTGCCGAGAAGGTAAGGCCTGCCTACCAAAGCACCTTGGCTCTTGGCATATGACATGTTTGTCATGTTTGTGTAAATGCATGCTTGGAAGTCAAGAGCACCCCATTTTGGTATAAGTTGGTCATCAAGAAGCAGGTATTTTGCATGCACTACATTATCCATAAAGTTTGCCATCTCCTTAACCCCAAATCCGTCTGCTGGGCCAAGCACATATTGTGCAGCTGTTGCATAGTCCAATGTGGCAACAGCATTGTCTCCCCTCAACACAGCATTGCTGTTGCCGAACCAGTTGATCCAATCACCATAGTCCCACCAAGAAAGTATCCTAGGTCCAAAAGGCCCCACATTTTCCCTCATCCAAGAAGTGGCGTCAAGCCAATAACCAGGCACCGTATTGCAGAACATGCTGTATCCTAGCGCATTGCCACTGCTTATTATTTGAGAGCAGTTTGGATTTATGATGGCAGAAAAAATAGGTATAAACGTTATCGCCTCAAGTAACACTATAAAGATTGCAATTCCATATAGGATCTTCATGTGCTTCTCGTTGTATGTGCCGCTTCTTGGCTTGAAGCTGTAGCCATTCTGCAAATAGATGATAAGCTCACCAATTATTGCGGATATTGCAATTATGTAACCTACCCCAAAGTGCGGGAGGTATTTTACTTCTATCATGCCTGCTACAGCAAGAGGCCAGATCGCAGCAAGAGCCATTATGCTTGTTGTTGAATGCCTGTAAAATATAGCCAAAAATTCAAGCAGCGTAAAGAGGAATAGAACTAGCCATATTATTATGTTTACCCCACCTATGCTTGAGCCTATTATCCCAAAGCCTGCAGCGCCAAAGTTGAAGTTTATGCCTGTTGGCTCGTATTCTTGGACCGTCATGAAAAGAGGTATTGAAGGGGTTGTGAAGTGCTTGCTGAGTTGTATGTAGCTCTCTATAGGCTTGCCAAGCGGGGTGAATATGATTAGGAGCAATACTATGAATCCGAGGAATGATGCGATGCTGAACCTTGAAAGCGCCTTAATGTCTTTTTTAATCCTTCCAAGCAGTGCCTCAATGGCTATAACGACAGCGCCAATTAAAGAAAGCAGAGATAATATCGCCATTATTGTGCTCTTTTTCTCTATCTTTTCGGCATATAGCTTTGAGAGATAATCAAAAACTACTACGAAAATCAAAGCAAATAGCGGGAATGCTATAATTACAGGTATTCCTAAAACTGCAGGCGTCCTCTCAGTAAGGGTTGCGGAGTATGGTTCGTATAGGGCGTAGAAGATTGAGAATACTGCGATTACTATTATATTCATCTTGTAGAAGTCCTTCAGCTCTTTCCCTCTTATTACATTTATTGCGCCTTGCAGAATTATGTATATGGCGAGCACACCTGCATTGACTGTATAGTAGTGGGCGCCAAGGAATGTTGAAGCATATGCTATGCCTGCAAGTATGGCAAACCTCTTCTCTTTCATATACTTTACAGCGACGATGTATGAAGCGTAGAAGAAAAACATTGCAAATATTCCCCAAGGCTCTAGGAGCTGCTCTCCTGCTATAAAAGTAGTTACAAGCGCGGGCATGCTTGCTGTAAGGGATGCGCCAATCATTGCAGGGAATTTGCCATACTCATGGTAGAGGAAGAAGAACACAACGAATACAAGCAGGGCTGCGGTTATTGGAGGGTACCATCCGCTGACAAGGCTGAGCAAATCTATGTCAATGCTTGTCGAGCTTGCAGGATGGGTATTGGCTATATCATACCAATACGCTTCAAGGTAAGGGACTATTGGCTGTATTCTATGGATTGTGCCTTGCGCCACTGTCGGCCAAGCAGAATGATCATAAAGAAGCTGATAGCCATATGTGAGTATATATTCTGTGCTTATCATGTCGAAATAAGGGTCAAATTCGAAATACCTCGGAGCGACACCTATATTTGCGATTCTTGTTGCAAAGGTAAGCAACATAAGGAAGAGGACAAAAAGCCAGACATACTGCATGCCTTCGCTTTTCTTTGCGATGCTTTCTTTGTAGGATTCTAAAAGAAGCCTTTCTTCCGCTTCGTGCATCTCTATTAGCTCTTTTTCTTCTTTTTTATGCAGGGCAAGGATCTTTTCCTTTTCCTCAGCTGCAAGGCTGCTTATTGCTGCTTCTTCGTTTTTGTGTTTTCTTTCAAGCTCAGCCTCCTCACCTTCATGCTTCTTTATCAGAGACAAATCGAGGTTGAGCTCCTTTATCCTTTTCCTTATCTCCGCTATCCTCTCCTTGTAATCCTTTTCCCTTTCCTCTGCCTCCTTTGCTTTTCCCTTGGCCTTGAAAGTAGAGAATACGCCTTGCTGGTAGCAGAGCACTATTCCTATTATTGTGAGAAGGATAACATTCGCATTGTAGAGAGCTTCTGAAAATGAAAAGAAATGGAAGTATGGGATAAGGTAGCCCTCAAGCCACACAAGAGTAGGAGGGAAGATAAGGCCAAATATGAAGCCTATTACGCCTATCTCAAACATTGAAAGGTTTGTCTTCTTTAGCAGTGCTAGGGCTAAGAAAAACCCGGGCACTATTATAGAGAGTAATGCTTCCATTAATGCAATTACAAGAGACATTGAAACGACCCAACTAGTAGAGATATTTAATAGTTAAATTATAAAAAAGCAATACATAATAAAAAGAGAGATTCTATGGAGTGCATTGTAGTAGGCGCCGGAACAAGCGGGCTGATGCTGGCAAGAGAGCTTGCACGTGATGGAATTTACCCTACAGTCTATGAAAGAAAGGCAAAAGGCGCGCCGATAAAGCAGAGCTCAGGCATACTCTCTGTGAGCGGGCTAAGAAGCTTGGGCATAAGCCCTAGGGGTATAGAGTTGAACAAGCTATACGCTGCAAACATCTATTTTGGAAGCATCGGACTTAAAGTGAGGTCAGAAAAGCTACAAGCATACACAATTGATAGGACTCTGCTCAGCAAAAGATTGGCGGAAGAGGCTGCAAGCAATGGGGCTAGGCTCGAGTATAACAAAACCCTAACAAAGAGCGAGCTTACCACTACAAAAGGAATCATAGTTGGAGCTGATGGCGCTGCTTCTCTGGTTGCAAGCCATTTTGGCTTCCCAAGCATAGAGAGGATAATACTTACATATAGGGCAGAATACAAAACTAGGAAAGAGGATATGGAGAGCGTGGACATCTTTTTTGACAATGAGATCACGAAAGGGTTCTTTGGATGGGTGGCACCCCACGGAGATGATATTGAGGTTGGGGTTGGGATAGATGAGAAGTTTGGGAGAAGCATAGACGCATTCAGAAGATTTACAATGAAAAAAAGCGTCAAAGAATTAATAAAAAACGCCAGATTGATCGGAGGCTGGGCGAGCATTATACCACTCTCCCTTAGGAGGTATTTTGTAGATGAAAAGAAGAAGGTCTTGCTTGTAGGGGATGCAGCGGGGCAGGTAAAAAGCACAACGGGGGGAGGGATAATTTTTGGGGGCAATGGGGCAATAATCGCAGCGAAAGCAATATCCAACCATATACAGTTTGGAGATAGATTGGTTGAGTATCAAAGGGCTTGGCTCAAGGAATTTGGAAAAGATGTAAGGCTGCACAATCTCATACACTCGATATACTCATCATTAAGCAATAGGCAGCTTGAATTATTTGCAAGGGCTTTGAAGGCTATAGGCATTGAGGGAATCCTCTCAAAATATGGGGATATGGATAGGCCCAGCTTGATAATAAAAAGACTGCTTAGGCTGGATTAGGATCTTCTTTCTTCTTCGCCTTGTCCAAGAGCTCCCTCCCCAACTTTTCCCTTCTCTCTAGGCTCTCCTTTATCTTCTCGAAGTCCTCCTTTGAAAGCACTTTGCTCAATATATACTGGGAGTAATTTACAGAGATTTGGGCCACATCTAGAACTATGGACTGCATCTCGCTTGTCCTGAGCACATACTCCTTCTCAGGCTTCAATATCTCAACACCTGCTGGAGCATAGTTGAAAGCAACATTTATCAGTGCAGCAAAGTCCTTGAACAAGATGGTAAGAACAGCGCTAGTAGAATAAGTAGCCTCATCAACTTTTATAGGCTCGTCTATGCTGCCATAGCAGTATATTACGCCAGGCGTTTTAAGTATTTTGTTGTTTACCATCTCCGCCATTAGCGGCTGAAGGTCATCTGGCTTTTCGCTCTGCATGTCAAAATAGAGTCTTGCAAGAATGCCTCCGTTTTCGATGGCACGCTTTGTTACTTCTTCGACGCTCTCTTTTTTCATCTACTCCCCTTTCAATACTTCTATTGCTTCTTCCAGGCTTAAAAGCTCTTCGCTTCCAGAAACCATGTTCCTGAGCTTGATCTTGCTATTAGACTTTTCGCTTTCTCCTATTATTGCTACATATTTGAACTTCATCGCATTTGCATACTCAAGCTGCTTTGCAAGGTTACGCTTTGTTATGTTTATATCTGTATAAATCCCTGCGCTTCTGAGCAGGTTTGCAACTTGCAGGGTATATTCGACTACATCTCCGATATATGCTATGAAGACTTTTGCATATGTTCTTCTTTGCTCTTTAGGCTTCATGACATCTAATATTCTATCCAAGCCCAAAGATATCCCAGTGGCTGGCGTTGGCACGCCAGAAAATATTTCCAAAAGGTTGTCGTATCTACCTCCTCCAACTATGGTAGGAAGCCTCTTTCCACCATCATACGTTACAAATTCCCAGACAAAACTCGTATAATAATTCATCCCCCTGGCAAGGGAGAGGTCAAGCACCACCTCGCTTTTAAGCTTGTATGCATCTAAGATTTTAAGCAGATTTTTCAGCTTTCCTATTTCTTCATTTAAGCCGATGTTTGCTTGCACCCAGTTGAGCTTCTCTTCGCCTTCTTTATCGCTTAGTATGAAGTTGAGCAGACTGTTTGCACTCTCTGCAGAAACTCCAAGGCCAATAAGCTGCTTTTCCACTTCTTCCTCCCCAATCTTTGGGAGCTTATCAATTATCCTAATGGCCTCTATCTCTTTTTCTTTTGGGGCTCCAAAGAATTCAAGGAGCTTTGCAAGGACTACCCTATCATTTATAAGTATTTTATATCCCTCAATTCCAAGCTTGTCCAGCGCTGTTGAAGCCAAGGCAATGAGCTCTGCATCGCTTATCACCTCGCTGCTTCCTACAATGTCTGCATCAGCTTGAATAAACTCCCTGTAGCGCATCTTTTGGGGCTCTTCCCTCCTCCATGCATTCGCAATTTGGTAGCGCTTGAAAGGCATAGGAAGATCTTTATTCATTGCGACAAACCTTGCAAGGGGCACGGTAAGGTCGTATCTCAATGCAACATCTTCGTCCTCTATTTTGAATATCTCTTTTGAGCTAGGCTCGCCGTATGTTGCCTTGGCGTTGAGCACGCTGAGATTTTCTATAGAAGGGGTCTCTATTGGGGAGAAGCCAAATCTTTTGAAAACTTCCTCTATTACCTCAAGCACCTCTTTTCTGACTATTGCTTCCTCTACTCCAAAATCGCGCATCCCCCTTGGGATAGAAAGCTCCACCATTCAACCAGCCAGAAATGTTGCACCTATTATTTGTTACCTTTCGTCCTTATAAGTTTTAGCATTATGCATTTATTTGGCATTTATATTTCTAAGTTTTCGTCAAGCCACTTCTTGAAGGTTTCTTGTGGTATCGCACCTACAGAAATAGACTTCACTTCGCCATTTTCGAAAAATGCCGCTGTTGGTATGCTCATTATGCCGTATGCTGCGGCTATCTCAGAGTTCTCGTCTGTATTAAGCTTGTAAAACCTCACCTTGCCTTTGTACTTTAAATCCTCAGAAACCTTTTCTATGATTGGAGAAAATATCCTGCAAGGCCCACACCATTCTGCCCAAAAATCTATTACTACTGGTATTTCAGATTTAAGCACCTTCTCTTCAAAATTTTCTTTGCTTATGTCCTCCACAACCATCCAACCACAAAAGCAGTAATCATAAATTTCTAAATAAAATATTTAAACCTTCTTAGGAAAAATGGGCTCCCAAAACTACAAACCTCAAAGGAGCATTTGGAGAAGCTGCAAAAATTGCTTTTCGCTAAAGCAAAATTGCAGCAAATAAAAATATTATATTTGTTTAGCACAGATTATATTTGGTGTTATTATGGAATACAAGATTGCAGGAATGCGCTTTGTATTGAATGATTATGTGCTTAGCGTAGACGGGAAGATTGTTGAAAGAACTCCGAGAATTGCAAGCGAGCTCAGAGATGTGCTCTACAGCAAGGATTGGCTTAAAGGCAATGAAAATATGCCTCTCTACTATATGTATAGGAATGCTGCGGTGCTCAAGCAGCTCAGCAACAACAAGATAAGGTATGACATAACCGTGCTTAGGCCTATCATGCTCGGCGAAGAGTTCAACAAGACGCTCGGCCATTATCATAAGATTGCAGAAAAAGGATTATCGTACCCTGAACTTTATGAGGTGCTGGATGGGGATGCGCTTTATCTATTGCAGAAGCCTTTGAAGGCGAAGACAGAGGTTGTGCTTATAAGTGCAAAGAAGGGGGACAAGGTGCTTATACCCCCAAACTACGGCCATATAACTATAAATGTTGGTAGGAGCGACCTTGTCATGGCAAACCTTGTATCAAGCGAGTTCGAATCGGATTACAAGCCAATAATAGAAAAGAAAGGAGGGGCCGTATATGTGCTCCGCAACAAAGAAATTGTATTCAACAATAACTACGGGAACATAAAGCTGGAAATAAGGGACGGGCCAGAAGAATATAGCATAGATTTGGAAGGGGATATACTTCATTCTTTCATTGAAGAGCCAGAAAAATTCAGATTCCTGAACAAGCCTTCCTTGCGCTGGGCAATTCAATGATAGATATTTAAAACTCAAGCGCTAAATAAATATCAATGATGAGATCTTTTCTGATTGGTGATGAAGATCTTGAGTGCTGATGAAATGGCAAGCTTATCTCGTGCAAATATCAAGAAGCTCGTCAAAAAGTATACAGGCGCAAATATAACTGATGATGGAGTAGAAGCTATTGCAGAATTGCTTGAAAAAAAGGCTAAGGAAATTTCGAGTTTTGCTGTAAAGAAGGCAAAAGAAAAAAAGAAAGAGAAGATTACAAAGGATGAGATAAAGGAGTACATCTTGAAGCAGGCATAGCGGTGGGATGATAGAAGAGATAAATGTATACAAGAGCGCTGATGGAAGGTTTAGGACGGAGAATGTAGAAGGCAAATTTGTAATTGCAGAGGAGCTTAAGAGTGGCTCTGTGCTTACTGTTTTTAACGAGTATGGGGAGGTATTGGACCAGAAGGTAAACAAGGAAAATGCAGAAAAGAGCTTGCAGGAATATATGAACGGAAAAGCATTGCGCATCTTTGACTCTGGATACACGCAAGTAGAGATAAAAGCCACATGCCCTAAATGCGGAAAGAGGAGCATAAGGAGGGAACTAGACCTTATCGATACAAGAAAGCTGAGCAATGTGCCTGCTGTGCCGATATATGTATGCACATCATGCGGGCAAGGGTTCTACTCCTTGACCAAAGAATACCTGAAAAGGCTTATTGAAGAGCACCTAGAGCTCTTCAGCGCTGAAGAAAAAAGTGAAAGGGAGAGGAGCGAAGAGGATTTTGTAAATGAGGTCAATGAGTATATAATAAGAATTTTTGCATCTAAAAAATTAATCAGGATAAAGATTGATGAGTGATTGTATGAAACTCTCAGAGATATATGGGAAAAAGATTATAACCTCAGCAGGCAAAATGGTTGGTGATGTTAAAGCAGTTGTGCTTGATATGGAGAATGGGGAAATCTCACACCTTTTGACAACAAAGCTTGAGAATCTTGCAAAAAGCGGGAACGTGAAGGAGGCGCTCTCAAAAAACAGTGTATTGTACAAAAGGGTAAAGAGCGTAGCTGAGAGCATAATAGTAAGCGAAAAATAAAACCAATTAATCTGTTGAAACTTCTCTTGCCAAAGAGGATCTTTCTTTTACTACTACCCTATACCCACAGTATGGGCACCTTACAAAATTGGATATGTCTTTTATCTTTTTTCCGCAGTTTAAGCAGACATAAGCCATGCATTCACCTCTTATCTTTTATGTTTGACTTTAGCCATTTTACAAACTCTCTGTGCAGCTCAGATGTGCTTGTGTCTATGACCCTTATGCTCATCGTGGCTTTGTACTCCTCGTCATTTAGAGTAAGCACAGGCCTATACTCGTCCATCTTGGAGAAATGGACTTCAAGCCAATGGATTCTACCTTTGAGGTAATCTCTAACCACATCATCTGTCATTGGGAGCGATGAGAAGCTGAATAGGATTCCATCGCACCAATAGAGAGGCATTGTGCCTGCTGGAGTCACGCGCTCCCTTAGCAGGTCATCTTTATCTACTTTTATTACTTCGTGCACCACAAGCTCAGTAGCAGGAGAATACTCTATCTTTACCATTCAATCACCATTTAGTATGATTGGCTATACTGCATTATTATCCTGTTTGCAGCTTCGCCTGTAGGGGTCTTAAATACATATGCACCGCCCGCAAATGTTGCCCCGCAGTGCCTGCATTTCCATATTCCTGTGCTTATCCTCTTTACAGCCACCTTGCCGCATACATCGCACTTGTAAAGAGCTTTTTTGTCCTTTTGCACAGCTTGGTATCTCTTCCTTAGACTTACTCCATACCTTATGCTAGCATTTGCCATTTCAATCACTTAGTTTATTTAGTATTGACCTTAAGAATTTAGACTTTTCGAAAGTTGTATCAACAAGCATTTCTAGCTCGTGCTCATTGAACGAGCCGCTTAGGCCCTTCTGCATTGCCCTTATGTAGCTCTCGTCATTTGCTATTGTGAGCCTTGCATCCATGACAGATTCTTCATCGCCATCAGGGTCGAGTATTATCTTGCTCCCTATCTTGGCGTAGGTGCATGATGTGACTATATTGTTTGTTTTGAGCTTGCTGAGCTTGCCTTCTCTTATTACTGCATCATTCTCATACTTTGGCATCCTTGTGCCTTTCAGCGCAGCTACAGCGGCAAGCGTGCTTGCATCAAATAGGTTGCCATCATAATTCATTATGTAAATGTCTATGAATACAGACCAAACCTTGCCTTCGGATATGAAAAGAGACTCTGTATCGATCACGCCTGCTGCCCTAATCCCCCTGTCCACAACCCTTGCAAGCTCTATTGCTTCAGGGCTTGGGGGCCCTATGTCGTACTCAGCTGATGCAAGTGGCAAAAGCTCTGCAGAGGTAATTATGTTTCCTTCGTTTGGCTTGTCTGGCATAGGCTCATCTACATCGAGCTTTACCCCTACAAGCACCTTTGTAGAGCCTAGGTTTACTTCTGCTGAGCCTTCTGCATTTGGTATAAGGCCTGTCACGATGCTTATATCTCGGTAGTCCATAAGGTTTCTTCCGCTTCTTATCCCATTATTGAGCATCTCTTTAATGTATGCACTTTTTATCGAATTGACGCTTGGCATAATAACACCTCACTTATATTTGTTGCTTATCTTCTCATAAGGTGCCTTTAGGGCTTCCCTTTGGATTTTGGAGATTATCTGGCCTGCCTTTTTGACTTTTGCAACTGCTTCTTTGAACTCCTCTTTTGTGAGTGAGCCATCCATCTGGAGGAGGAGTATATTTCCTGTCCTTGGGCTTATAGCCATAGGCACATCAGCATCTGAATAATTGTCCTCTATCTTGTTCAAATCCACAACTATATGGTCTTCTATCTTTCCCACAGAGACTGCATAAGGCATGTCCCTCATCGGTATGCCAGATGTTACCAGGGCAACAGCAGCCGCTGTTATGCCAGCTGCCCTTGTGCCACCGTCGCTCTGCACTACTTCTATAAATATATCTATTTCAGTGCCTGGGAAGTTTTCGCTCATTATTACATTTTCAAATACCTCCTTTGTCACTTTTGAGATCTCTATAGCCCTTCTGTTTGGCCCAGACCTGCCGTGCTCTTCAAGAGAAGAAAATGGGGCCATTGAATACCTGCATTTGATGACAGCCTTTTCTGGGTCTGCTGTGTGCTTAGGCAACGCCTCTTTTGGGCCATATACAGCAGCAAATATCTTGTTTTTGCCCCATTCAAGATAAGCTGAACCATCAGCATTCTTTAGAACACCTGCTTCTATTTTTATTGGCCTGAGCTCGTCAAAATCCCTTCCATCCAATCTCTTTCCGTCTATAATAAGCTTTGGTTTATTTATTTCTGAAGCCATAAAATCACGCAGTTTTCTTTGATTTTTCAAGCATTTCTCTTATTCTATCTGTAAGGCCAGATGTATGCGCTTCTTCCTGAATCCTAAGTATCGCTTTTGTTGTAAGCGAGACATCTCCGCCTTTTATCCATATCCTCCCATTCATGCCGACAATTATTGTCGATTTTGTGCCTTCGGTAAGCTGCTTTATCATAGTGTTGTTCTTCCCTATTATCCTTGGCACTTTAGAAGGCTTCACATCTATTATTTTGCCTCCATAAAGCTTCTTTTCCCTCATGAGTACAACTGTCTTCGTCTCATCGAGCTCCTTTACTGTAGCTTCTATTATATCGCCAACTGAGAGCTTGTCTCTTACATACTTTGCCACTAGAATACCTTTGTAGGGTGCATTCAAATCCACAACATAGCTGCTGAGCCTTTCTTCGACTATTATGCCTACGACAAGCTCGCCGTGCTTTGGATACCATAGCCCCTCTAGCGGGATAAGTATTTTTTTCTCTTTGTCAAACATTCCAAGCACAGCTGAGTATGTTTTGTTGTCTTCTATGAAAGTATTCTCCATGTGCATAGGTTTATCTAATATCATATCTCCTGGAACAACTATTTCCATTTTTACACCTCTAAAAGCTTGGTTTCTGCGTTTCCTTGTGTCAGGCTGTTGAGCTTGTCATAAAACTCGCTTTGCAGCCCGGCTGGAAACTCGACTATAGCTGAGAGTGAGCCGTCATTAAGCCACTTCTCAGACTTCAAGCCGTATTGCTTAAGCAAATTGTAAACCCTGCCCGCATAATTTGCAGGAACAGTCACTTCAATCTTTGCTACAGCAAACTTAATAGGTATTATCATGCTAATCTTTTTAACTATTTGGTCTACTTGGTCGCTTGCACTCTTGAACGGGTCTATGCTTACTTTTGCCTGCTCCATTGCATTTTCTACTCTTTGTATCGGCAAAGGTGCATTTGTCCTTGGGTCTATAGAATTCCTTGATATTATTGCAATTATCTGCTTCCTCTTCTCTTCGAGCAATTTGTTCCTCTGCTCTGTTGTTATAGGCACATTCCCGTTCTTAAGTATTATTGAAACGATTGTAGCGAGGTCTGTTGTATTGAAGGCCTTTTCTATCTTCTCTTTGCTCTGCCTTTCGCCTTTGCTTGCATTCTTGAAGATCTCATCGACTTCTAGAGCTGAGAGTGGATCGCTCCTCTTGCCTGTTATATACTCGTAAGCAAGGTCTGCATCGACAAAAATCTCAAATTCTTCTCCACCTACAGAATATTTTGCAATTACTTTTTTAGAAGACATTTTCTCACAGAAAATTAAAATCAAAGATATTTAGAAATATCTTCAGTGGTCAAGATTGTAAATTCTTTCCCGTCTTCTATGTATCCCACATCAAGATTCTCAGATGTTATCTTAGTCTCGCTGATCTTTTTAAGTATCTTGACTCCTAGTGATATAGCATCTTCCAATGGCATATTTTCCTTATACTCCTTTATCAGTATTTCTGAAGCTGCCTTCTTTCCAGCGCCTATTGCATCGGCCTTGTAGCCAAGAAAAGAGGCGCCTGGCTCTATCTCAAAGAGCCTTGGGGCTGTATCTATGCCACCTATCAGGACAGAGACTGCGTAAGGCCTTATTCCGCTGTACTGAGTTGCCTGCATCATGTATGAAGCAAGGTCTTTTGCTATTGACTCGATAGACTTTGTCTCGTTGAATATGAACCTATGCTGCTGCGCCGATTCTCTTGCTACGCTTATTATGTGCAGGCCATCCGCCACCATGCCGCTGTAAGTGGCGCCTATATGGGAGTCTACTGTAAACACTTTTTGTATTGTGCTTGGCACTGCAAGAGGGTCTGTTATGTTCTTGTGCGCTATAAACACTACGCTGTCCTTTGCTATCAAGCCTATTGACGTAGCGCCTTTCCTAACAGCCTCTTTTGCATATTCTACCTGGAAAAGCCTGCCATCTGGGTTGAACATTACCCCTCTGTCATATGCTTGTATGTTTGGATACATAATTTCACCTAAAAATAAAAAGTCTCTTTAATATTATATTTGGTGAATAATATAAAGTTTTGCTTTGCTTTGCATTAATCCCCTACTGGGTTCTTTGCCAGAAGGGAATTGTATTTCCTTAGTAGGGATTTGATTGTGCCTGAGGTAAGAATCGAGTAAAAAGACACGCCATCTAGCTTAAGGAATGAAAGCGCCAATATAAACCTCCTTTCTTTGCCCCTGGAAAGCCTGAAGATAAATGCTTTATCATCAAGCTTCTTTGCAAGCAGCAAGCCCATTTCAGCCATTTCTATAATTCCAACAATCTCTGCAAGCTTGGCCTCGAACTTGCCCAGCTCCTTTGATATGTCAAAGGGCTTCGAGCTAGCTACAAGCACATATCTACTCTTTCTTCTCATTATCATATAATTGCCCTGCTTATGGCTTCTTTTGCCTTATTTTCTGGAGCTCCAAGAAACTTTGCTATTTCGAGCATTTGGGCAGAAGATAGCAAGCCTCCTTCGTCCTTCGCGAATGTGGCTATGCTTACTTTGAGCTTTGCGTGGAGCGCGTTCAAGAGTATGTTTTTAAGCCTCTTGTACTCCCTCAGGAAATTTGCATTTGAAGACTGCAGGAGAGGCGAGATATCGATTATGCCGATTTTGTCTTCTTCCTTTATTTTCTGGAAAACAGCGTTGCTTTGCTTGTTTATCCTCACACCCACAATGCTGCTGCTCCTAAACTTGTGGATAGAAAAATCATCAGCTATTATGTAATTGCCTTCCTCGTTCAAAAGAACATCTTTGCCTATAACATAAATCTTCTTAAAACCAAGAAGCCTTGCAATATCCTTATCTACATCAAAATGCAAGATATCGTAGTACATGAATATCCTTTTTGCCCTATTTAAAACCTAAGCAAATTTATTTCCTTCCTTCGGCCTCGCTTTCGTTGAATAGGTCTTTCTCTACAGTATTCTTTATTCTTTCAGAAGAATATGAAAGCTTTATGAGCTTAGTATGGCCCCTTATCCCTTTGCCTGATTCGTATGTTGTTATAAGCCCCTGCATCTCAAGATCTTGGATGTAATTCCTATACCACCTAGAGCTCTTAGGCTCTTTTCCTATCGAGTTGCATATCGCCACATACTTATCGTAGACTTCGCCGCTAAATAGGTAGCTCTCTGTCCCATCTACAAGCTTTTTGTACTTGCTTCCTTGCATTGTAAGCAGCGAAATGGCATAGATGACTAGCTTCTGGTGCTCCGGAAGCGTGCTTACAAGCTCATATGCAACCTCCTCATCCGCTGATTTTGCAGCTTCGTTTATCTCTTTTGGCGTTATCTTAGTAAGGTTCCTTTCCTCAGCGATCTCCCCTGCTTTTGAAAGTATTTTCAGCGCGAGCCTTGCATCTCCGCTATCTTTTGCGGCTATTGCAGCTGCAAGGTTTATGGAAGAATCGTCAATTACTCCTGGCTTGAAGCTTATCTCAGCGCGCTGCTTGAGTATGGCTGCGAGCTCTGTAGAGTTGTAAGGTGGGAAGACAAGTTCATTCTCGTATAGTGTAGATATGCTCCTTGGATCAAGCTCCTCCTTGAAGGAGATCTTGTTGGATATGCCTACAATGGTAACCCCGCCACTCTTTATGTCACTGTTTGCCCTTGTAAGTGTATATATCAAATCGTCAAGGTCTTTGACTACATCAATTTCATCAAGGACAACAATAAGTATCTTGCCGTCTTCTTCTATCCAGTTTATGATTCTTTCATAAATATCAACAATACCATACCCCCTTTTGGCATATGAAGGCAGGTGATCATTCACTATCTTGCTTAGGACCCTGTACCTTGAGTTGTAAATCCTGCAATTGACATATGATATCTTCGCTTTGACCGAAGGGATCTCTTTTACCTTCTCAATGACATATTTCATGCAGGATGTCTTTCCAGTTCCTGTCTTCCCATATATGAAAAGGTTCCTTCCCCTTTCTCCTTTGAGCGAAGGTGTTAGGTATTTTACAATGCTGTCTATCTGCTTCTCCCTGAAAAGGAGGCTGCTTGGCATATAGTGGGGCGAAAGTGCATCCCTGTTTGCGAAGATGCTTGACTCTTTCATTAGATTCTCGAATATCTCAGACATAGAACCCCATTAATAATAGAAACCAACAATTATAAATTACATATCTTGCTTTTCAATAATTTTCTCCACTTCACCCCAGTCTTTTGCAAACTCTATGCCATTGTTCTTGTAGCTTTTGTTCCAAGGCCTTTCGATAAGTATTACCTTTTTCCCTTTCTTGGAGAGCGAAAGTGCAATGTCCGGATTATCTTCTACAAATATATCGCCGTTTATCTCGAGCTTCTCGCTCTCCTTTTGCAGGTGCACGAAATTATCATAAGGTATTTTGTTTATCTCTAGCCAAGCCTTAAGCTCACCGTCTTTCGCCACTGAGCCTGTCATTATATTTATAGTATATTTGCTGTGGAGCCTGCTTATTACTTCTGGAGCGTTGCCTATAACCTCTATCTCATCATATTTGCTCCACGCCTTCCTGAATATCTCGAGCACCTCTTCCCTTTCCAGGCCTAATATCTCTTCGATCTTGTACTTGTTTAGCTCCTCTACATTTTTGCTTATCCCCCTTTCCTTCTCCAATATCTCCAGCCAGTTTTTTATGCTGTGGGCAAGAGTGCCGTCAATATCTATGCAGATTGTCTTTGCTTTCATCGAGAAAACAATTTCAAAATAAATATTTATTTCTGCATGCGTCTGCCCTTTATCTTGCTCCACACATACAAAAGAAAGATTTAAATTAATATCTAAATTAAATATTTAATATAAATTCTAAAATAAATAGGTGAGATGATGGATGAATATAATAAAAGATATTTTGGGTTCGGAAGAAATGGTATGCATGGCTATGGAAGTGGCATGCATAGAATGGGCAGCGGCATGGGCATGGGCAGAGGCTACGGCATGGGCAGGCGTGGCTTCAGGGCTGGCTTCGGATTAAAGTACTTTATACTAGCGGTGCTTAGCGAAGGCAGGGCCACGGGAGCAGAGATAACAAGGCGCATAGAGGAGATGAGCAACTATTACTGGCATCCTTCACCAGGTAGTATATACCTTCTTCTGAAAGATCTGGCAAGCGACGGCTACATAGAAATCGAGGAGGAGAACGGCAGGAAGTATTATAAGATAACAAAAGAAGGAAAGGAGATAATAGACAACTCTTGGTTTCCTTTCAAAGAGTTTATAAGCAGAGAACCGGCATTAGAGCTTGAGCAGTCTATAAGAAAGATAATGGAATCAAAAGATACGCTAGGAGAAGCAGAAAAGAAAAGGATATTGTCTTTGATAGATGATTTAAAGAAAAATTTGGATTGATTTTATGCATGCATTTATGCATGGATATTCTAGAAGGAATATAGATACAAGCTTCTTTAGTCAGATCTTCACTAAAGGCGAAAGGATAGCAGAATTTGGCTGCGGCAACGGCTATTTCTGCAACTACTTGAAAGAATATGCAAGCACATTATATTGTATTGATATAAATAATCTTGCAATAGAAGAAGCGAAAAAGAATGTTAAAGGGGAGAATATAATATTCCTTAATGAAAACTCTTCGCATACCAGCATAGAAAAAGAAAGCCTGGACACAGTATTCTTTGCAAACTCATTCCACGATATGGATAGGGAAAGTACATACAAAGAAGTTCTCAGAGTATTGAAAAATAAAGGAAAGGTGGTAATAATAGATTGGGAGAAGAAAGAAACAGAATTTGGCCCACCCATTGAAATAAGAATGAGCAAAGAGGATTATCTAAAAGTATTTAGAGATTTTGCTTTAGAAAAAGAGTTTAAGCCAGGCCCTTACCACTATGGTCTGGTGCTTAGAAAGGTTTAGCAAACGTGGATTTCGGCAAGAGATGTAGGTAAGATGAGTTCAGACAATTCTTCTCTATTCTTACGAATCGCAGAACTAAGATATGTAGAAGGCCTGCCACGGCCAACTAACCGTTTGTTATATAAATTCCAATTTCTGTGGGTTATTGCATATTAGTGGCCAAACAGTATGCACCCCTAGCTTTTATAACATCCGAAATAGTGGAACTGCATTAATTATTCGGCAACCTCGTATAAGCATAATCTATAAATATCTGAAAATGCAAAAAATATAATAATAAATGACGGATATGGTGTAAGTATGGAAATAACGAATAATTTTTTGGGTGGGGATAGAGAGGTGGTACGAGAGGTGGTGCCAGGCGTTAGTGAATCGTGGCATGTCCTTAATGATTATGGTTCTGCAGGGGTCAGAATAAGAGCAACTGAAGAGCAATATAATCAGATAGAGGGTACTATAAAAGAAAAGGTAACCGATCCTAAGTTAAAAAAATTGGTAAGCAAAGTAAGGATAATTTATGATACGCATGGTTACATAGAGTTGTCAATTCAGGGATATCCTAAGGATGAAGACCATTTAGTAGTAGAACTGTTAAATTCGTTATCTAAGATTGTTTATACAAGCATATATAATAATACTTCAGATGCACCTGTTGTTTGTGAAGCCAATGGAAGAAAAGATTTTTTTGATACTTTTAGATCTGAAGATGATGGATTTGAAGAAACAGATGAAATGTATTCTGATGAAAGAGTGATACCGGTTATGCAGGGCCGTTACGCTGAGCTGACCAAAGAAACTAATTTCGAAAGAATGGAAACATGGGGTATTGGATCATGCGTAGGCCTTGTCCTAATTGACGACGACAAAAAGATATTAGCGCATGTAGACTACCCAAAGAGGCTTACGTCTCTAGAACATAAAGGGCATTTTAAGAAAGCGGTTGTAGTACTTTCTCTTCAGAGCGATGAGATGACTACCAAAGCAGTAATTGAATTTGCTAGGAAACACGCAGACATTGTTGAAGTCCAGAGGCAGCAGAGCTATTCCGCTAAGATAGGTGTTGATAAGGATGGAAAGGTCTACGAACCTGACAAGTTAATCGAAGGTGTTCTGCCAGAAAAAGTACCACCAGAGGTTTTAAAGCTTATGTTTGTAAATGATGCGATGTCAGGAGCGCCATTATATAAAATGCCACTTCCTAAGAGCCCAGCAAATAAAATTAGGCACTAGTTGTAGCATTAG
>JBAMLI010000069.1:0-4303 GCA_039793645.1 archaeon | reverse complement strand
GAAGTTTTGGACTCGGCGGGAATCGCACCCGCGACCTTCCGCTTGCGAAGCGGACGCTCTGCTACTGAGCCACGAGCCCATGGCTATTACTTTTTTAAGCTTTATAATTTATAAATTATCAGTGCTATCATGGATGAAGCAAAGCGGGCAAGGCTAGAAAAAATATTTAACCGCATCCTAAAAGATGTAAAGCCAAGCGAGCTTGAAATAAAAAGCACTATAGCAAATACTAATGAGATAATGTCAAGGCTAAAGAAGATAGTACCCAATGATGTTGAGCTTCGCGTAGTGGGCTCGATAGCTAGGAGCACAAACCTTGCTGGAGACTCAGATATAGACATATTCATGCTGTTTGACAAAAGATACAGTGAAGAGGAGCTTGAAAGGCTTGGACTCGAATATGCAAAAAAGATAGTAAACAAAAAGAAAAATGAAAGCTATGAAATAAAATATGCTGAGCACCCATATGTAAGGCTTCACCTCAATGACATAGGCATAAACATAGATCTTGTTCCCGCATACAAGATAGAGAACATAGAAGAGATGGGCACAACAGTGGACAGAAGCCCATTGCATACCGAATTTCTGAACAAGCACCTCACAGAAAAGCAAAGGGACGAGATAAGGGTATTAAAATTCTTCCTTAAAATGCACGATATATATGGGGCCGAGGTTGAGGTGAAGGGCTTCTCAGGCTATCTCTGCGAGCTCCTTGTCTACTCCTTTGGATCGCTTATAGAACTTTTTGAGCAAGCATCTAAATTCAAACTGCCACTTGTCATAATACCTGCAGAGAAGAAGGTTTTAAACGATGAACAAACAGCAAAAAGATTCAATTCCCAGTTTGTCGTCATAGACCCTGTAGATAAAAACAGGAATGTAGCTGGAGGCGTAGCGATAGAGTCTTTGGCAAAGTTCGTGATCTTGGCAAGGATGGTTTTGGAAAAGCCTACGCTGAAGCTTTTCTATGGAAAAGGATTCTCAAGCAAAGAAGCGCCCAAGCTCGTTAGATCTTTTGAAAAAGAATCAGGGCTTAAGCCGATATTAATAATTTTAGATGTGCCTGAAAAAAGCAACGACATAATATGGCCACAGCTCAATAAAGCCAGCAAGATATTGGCTAGCATGCTAGAGAAAGAAGGGATAAGGCCCTATGTTTCTAACCAGTGGGTTGACAAGAAAAAGGGCTTCATCCTTTACTTTTTCCCAAACGACCTTTCAAGAGCAAGGCTTGTAAAAGGGCCCAATGTATTCGTAGGCAATTATTCCAATGAATTCATCAAAAAGCACAGAAAGTCGCTTGGATTGATTCTTGCAGGGCAAGACTTATACGCACTTGAAAAACGCCCCCCACTTGAGGAAATCATAAAAAGGTCCGTAAAGAAAAAGGAGCTCAACTCAAGCAAGAACATAAAGCTAAGGAACTCGACGATTCTTAGTAGAATACCTAGAATTTATGCTGAAAAAGCTTACATAGCCATCATAAAGAAGATCTCTTTATGAATGGGATAAGCTCTTCGAGAAGCTCTATGCTTTCTTTCTTTGACCTTCTATTCTTTAGTAGATTTTTCACTTTTTTCATAAGACTCTTGTCGCTTGAAAGGAATTCATACACTTCTTTGTAGTTTCTCTCAGCAGTCAGGCCAGAGTAATCTGTGGCTTCGCTCTCCAGATTCTCTATTATCTTTTCATAAGGGTAGCCCCTTTCTTCAAGCCTTTTATAAAGCGTTGGCAAATGCTCCCTGAGCACTATGGCTATGGCGCCCCTCAGCTTCAGGTCTGCAAGAAGATGCCCTTCGAAAATCGCACTGCCCTTCTCTTCTGCTATTTTATTCAGCAACTTTTCAAGCTCTTTTAATTTTACCACTTTTGTGCCAAACTTGTCTTTTCCCGAATAAAGCCTATATTCATCGACAATTTTGTTTACTTCTATTAGCTCTAAGCCCAGCTTTTTGCTGAGCTTTTTTGCAAAGGTGCTCTTACCAACCCCAGGGGTGCCCATTATGGCAATTATCTTTCTTCTTGAAGAATGCAGCTTGCGCTTTTGAATTTTCATGAAGGTCATTATTTATTTATATTCTGCATATTTATATCAGTTGCAGTGTTGTAACCTGGGTGCTTTGATGGACATTGAAGAAAGAATTATACAAGATATAAGAAAATTTGATGATTCTGTGAGAAAGTTCAATCTAGAAAAAGCAAAGAGGATAAAAGATGAAGATTTTATAAAGATCTTAGAGCTTGCAAAGATGTACGCAAGTGATTCAAATGTATGGCTCAAGAAGCATGATTACTACACGGCATTTGCAAGCATATCTTATGCGCATGGTTTGCTAGATGCACTGCTAAAGTTGCTGCACATAATAGAATAGTGCTTTTTATGAAGGAAGGAAAGGCTGAAATAGAGGTATTTGAAGGTGTGTTCTTCAACCCCAAAATGAGGGGCCTTAGGGATATCTCTGTCTCTTATGTAAAGGCCCTTTCAAATGGCCTAAGCCCGGGCATATTAGATGCTACGAGCGCAACTGGAATAAGAGGCATAAGGTATGCTTTGGAAGCAGGGGCGGAGGCAACATTTCTTGAGATCAACAAAAAAGCTTATTCCAACACAATACATAACATGAACCTCAATGGTATCGATGGGGAGGCATTCAACAAGAGTATACAGGAGTTTTCAAACACATACCAAGGTGCATTTGATTTTATAGATCTCGATCCTTTCGGCTCTCCAGCACCATACATTTATGACCTGCTTAAAATTTCAAAGGGAGATACTAGGCTTATGATTACTGCGACAGATACAGCGGTCCTTTGCGGAGCGCACCCAAATGCATGCCTAAAAGAATACTTTTCTATGCCTATACACAATGAGCTCTGCCATGAATCTGGGCTTAGAATCCTTTCATGCTTTGTTGCAAGAACAGCAGCGCAGTTCAACTTTGGCATAGAGGTAGAACTAGCAATAGCAAATTTGCACTACATGCGCCTCTTTGTTAAGCTGAGGCGTGGCGCAGATGAAGCTGTAAAATCTATCAAGCAATGTGGCTATTTGCTGCATTGTAGCAAATGCAGAAACTTCAAGCCTTTCAATATTTATGATTATGAAAGCAGGACATGCAAGTATTGCGGCAATACGATGCAGATTTACGGCCCGATGTGGCTTAGCACACTATCTAATAAGGAAGTTTTGAAAAAGGTTATTTCTTCTTACAGCAAAGACTATTCCCCTGAAGCGCTTAAACTTCTTGAAGAGGTATACGAAGAGGGGGAAGAGCCCTTCTTCTTCTCTGTGCCCAAAATAACAAGATATTTGCATATAGGGTCTGTGAGCAGAGACAAAGTTGCGGAAGAGCTAAGTGCAAAAGGTTTTAGAGTAAGCAGAAGCCACACCGATAGAAATAGCCTTAAAGGAAATTTTGAGATAGGAGATGTTGTAGAAACAATCAAGAGGATTGCATAGTATTCTTTATCACTGTACAATTCCTAAACCTCGCTACATCGCGCGCTTTGGATAAGTTTCCTATAGCAGCTATGCCTTTGCTTTTTTCTACAAAATCTATGCATGCCTCTACTTTAGGCTTCATGCTCCCGTCTCCAAATTGGCCTTTTTTGAGGTATTTTCTCATCTCGCTTGTTGATGCTTCGCTTATCATCTCTTCCCCAGGCTTACCATAGTTTATATAAGCACCATCAACATTAGTCAATATTATCATCTGCTTTGCGCCAAGCTCTTTTGCGATGAGGGCTGTTGTATAGTCTTTGTCTATCACAGCTTCTACAAACTCTATTTTCCTTCCTTCTTTTATTAAAGGTATTCCACCTCCTCCGCCAGCTATGAGCACCTTTCCTTTTATGCTCCTTTTCATAGATTCAATGTTGAGTATCTTTATAGGCCTAGGGCTAGGCACAACCCTCCTAAAACCTTTTTCAAACTCGGCAAACTTCAAGCCTTTTTCTTCAAGCTTCTCTGCTTCTTCTTTCGTATAATATTTGCCTATGGGCTTTGTTGGATTTTTGAAGGCGGGATCCTTCTTTCTAACTAATACATCAGTAAGAAAAACTTCAGACTCCAGTCCTAAAGAATTTTTAATCTCCCTCTTGATTGCATAGCCTATCTCGGCTTCTGTCTGGGCAGTGAGAAGGGATAACGAAAGGTGCTCGACTTCTGCCAATTCACCCACTTGTGGGCCATTGCCATGAGTTATTATTAAATCCCCAATCTTGTAAAGTTCTTTTACTGCGCTAAGTGCATAACTCAAGTTTCTCATCCTTTCATCAATCGCATTGCCACCTATCGAAAGGA
>JBAMLI010000068.1:0-4637 GCA_039793645.1 archaeon | reverse complement strand
ACTTTTACCATCAAAGCAGATCCAAAGTTTATGATTGCAAGAGTGCTTGTTGATGGTTCACCTATAAGAATTACAAATCCAATTACAATGACTTATACATTTAGCAATGTAATTTCCAACCACACAATCTCTGCTGAGTTTGTTCTTATCCCTGACACTACTCCACCAACGTTAATCCTTCCTACAATCTCAGGGGTTGACCTTAATCTACCTAATGCAATAATCACAACAAATCAAAGCACTTTTACCTTCACAGTCTCTGCAACCGATGATTCAGGTGTAATTTCAAGAATGGTTGTTAAAGTAAATGGTGTAGTGCAGATTGATAAGAACAACCTTGACCCAACAATATACCTTTCAGAAGGAGCAAACACTGTTGAAGTTACGGTATACGACCCATCAGGTAACTACACCACAAAATCGTTCAAAGTAACTGTAGATACAAAACCACCAGTGATTGATGTAACACTCCCTGAGACAGTATCTTCACAGGAACTTACAGTAAAAGGTACTGCCTTTGACCAGGTAACAGGTATTCAATCACTTACAGTAAATGGCAATCCTGTTATCCCAACTCTTGAAGGTAACTTTGAGACAAAACTTACACTTTCATCTGGCGCAAATACCATAACAATTGAAGCAGTGGATAAGGTAGGCAATAAATCTACTAAATCATTTACCGTCTCCTACGTTCAACCTCAACCAAGACAATCCTATATGGTTGTCCTTAAGATAGGTGATCCAACCATTACAGTAAACGGCACTTCGAAGAAGATAGATGCCCAAGGAAGTAAACCCATCATAAAGAACGGTAGAACCCTTCTTCCTATAAGAACACTCATTGAATCTCTTGGTGGCACAGTTGAATGGAATGCAAAAGAACAAAAAGTAACAATAACCTTAAACGGTCATTCAATGATTCTCTGGATAGGCAAAACCACTGCCCTTGTTGATGGCTCTAAGGCACCTCTTGATGTTGCACCACAGATTATAAACGGCAGAACATACATACCTTTGAGATTTGTTTCAGAGCATCTTGGTGCCTCAGTAAACTGGGATGATAAAACTCAAACAATAACAATCTACTACTGGCCGTAGGATATTGGTTTGCTAATTTATACACAATATGGGGGGCAGGCTGTCGCCTGCCCCTTAGAACTTACAAGCACATAAGGAGGAAAAATGAAAAGTAGAGGATTACTTTTAATTGCTGCTATTGTATTGATTGTAATTATCCTCTTGTTTGCTTGCTCTAAGTTCCTCCCAAAAAAACAACAAGGAACACCTTCTATGCCTTCTTCATCCACTGATGCTGATATACCAATGTCACCGGACTCTTCTTCCATATGGTCCATGTTTCGCTACAATGCAAGGCACACAGGAAGATGTCCATATGATACGTCAAACAACAGTGGCACACTCAAATGGAAGTTTAAAATAGAGAGAGGGTGTACTTCTCCTGCCATTGCTAAAGATGGGACAATCTATATAGGGTCAGGAGACGATTACCTCTATGCAATTAATCCTGACGGCACACTCAAATGGAAGTTTAAAACAGGTTATTATGTTTCCTCTTCCCCTGCTATTGGTTCAGATGGGACAATCTATGTGGGATCAGAGGATTTTTATCTCTATGCAATTAACCCCGATGGTACACTCAAATGGAAGTTTAAAACAGGTTATTATGTTTCCTCTTCCCCTGCTATTGGTTCAGACGGAACTATATATATAGGTTCACATGATAAGTATCTCTATGCAATTAATTCAGATGGCACGCTTAAGTGGAAATTTAAGACAGATAGTTGTTTTGAAGCTTCACCTGCTATTGCTCCTGATGGAACAATCTATGTAGGGTCAGATGACTATTATTTCTATGCAATTTATCCAGATGGTAGATTGAAGTGGAAGTTTAAAACAGGCGAGTTTATGATTATCTCTTCTCCTGCAATTTCTTCGGATGGAACAATATATTTTGGGGCATATGACGGTTACTTTTATTCACTTAATCCTAATGGAAAAGTTAAGTGGAAATTTAGAGTAGTTGGAGGAATTAACTCTTCTCCTGCAATTTCCAAAGATGGAACAATCTATGTAGGGGGGACTGTTGGCAATTACTTCTATGCATTTAACCCTAATGGCACGCTTAAGTGGAAGTTTGGAACAGGTGGTTATGTTAACTCTTCTCCTGCGATTTCCAAAGAAGGGGCAATCTATGTAGGGTCAAACGATGGCTACCTCTACGCATTAAATTCCGATGGCACATTAAAGTGGAAGTATCTAACAGGTGGTGGAGGTTCTCCTTCCATTTCTTCAGATGGGACAATCTATGTGGGATCAAAGGATGGCTTATATGCTTTAGGTAAAAAGTAAAAGATTTTATTTGGCTATCTACTACTGGCCGTAAAGAGCATGTAATAATTCAAATCAAACAGGGCAGGTTTCGGGCCTGCCCTTATTCAGTTCCCCAATGCCTTTATCACTCTATAAGCAATAATCATTGCCTCTTCCCTTGTGATGTATTCTTTAGGTCTTAGGTTTCCGTAGCCGTCGCCTTTGATGATGCCGAGCTGTTTGAGAGTCTTCACCTCATTGATATAAGGATAATCCTCGCCGATGTCAAAGAACGGCTCACCATTTCTCAGGGCGTCTAGCATATGAACATAAGGAAAGTTTTTACCGGGACACTCGGTTGAGTTTGCAGTGTGCGAAATATCAGACACGACATCCTTGTGCCTTATAACGTTTATTAAAGGGATATTATATTCTTTCATAAGAGTTTTAATGAGTTGCACCCCTGCATTGAATTGTTCAATAGGCATTTCAATGTTCTCAAAGTTTCCAACGAAACAAATTCCTACGCTCACAAGGTTTGCCTGTTAATTTGTGCAGTGCCACCCTGGCTGTTCAATGGGTTGAGCCTTAAAAACTTCTCCAGTGTGCCCTATGATAAAATGATAATCGCAAATGTATGCAGGATATTCTTTTTTCCACTTCTCTTGTGCTCTGTCGCAAATAGTTCTTCCAATAAGTTTTCCGTCAATGTCATCTTTATCTTTCTGATAATCCGTTGCAAAGTGATGGAGCACGATGTATTTTATGTTTCTCATCTTGCCCAAATCTCTTCTTAATCCTTTGTAATCGCCGCCTTTGCGATTATAAACCCGGGGGAAGGTCTCTCTTGCCCAATCCTTCCACATAACGGGAAAGTTTCTCAACGGCATCGGAAAGCCTGTCGAGTTTCTTGCCGAATACCATAAGGAGATAAACGGCAATGACAATAGGAAATCCTACATCTGCAACTGCTCTTAATATATCGTTCATTTTAATCTTCTGTAATCCACATTATTCCCGTGGATTATTGAACAAGTCCTTGAATACCTGGTCGTAGAAAACTTGTGAGACAGAGAAAGCAACAGCGATTGATTTTAATATCGTTGAAGCATCAAACTGTCCCGATAAAAATGCGGATGCAAATCCTATCACAGAAGATACAAGCATCTTCTTGAAAGGTTTGCGCCTGTAATCCATCTCACAATTAAAGGAGCGATCACTCCTATAAGTCCTGCAAGCCATTGTGGTTGTATATTCATTTTAAACCACCTCTTTTGATAAATTTTAATTATAAATTTAACTGTCGATAAATTGTCGACGGTTCAAATCCAAACGGGCACGAAGCCCCCATTTTTAAGTTTTCAGTCATTTAATAAAAAAACCATCTCTTACAAGGCATCGCCATTGCAAAAGTGAGACCCCGAAGGTAATAATATACCCCCAGATTCAGCGGGCTAACTTATTCAGAGAGTTTTAAGCGGGGGGATAAACCCCCGCATTTTAGAAGAGAAGCTATGGAGAAATTAAAAAAACAGGAGGGCTATTCTATGGAACTAAATCAGTAAAGCTTCTTGTTACGATTCCGCCGTCAAGAATCGTTGTAAGAGCACCGTTCTTAGTGTTCACGACATTCTTTGTTATGAACGTCTGCATTAAACTCTGAACCTGTGCCTGTGTTACAGTTGCCTTTGGGTTATTAAACTCCATTGAAGCAGTCTTTCCGTTTTCAGTACCAAAAACTAATCTTAAAACTGTTGCACTTGTATCAGCCATCATTCACCTCCTTATGCAGCGTAAGCCTTAGTTGAAACACGCCTAATATCAGATAGCGTATCGTTTAGAAGGTTAGCAATAGCAAGTCCAATGTCATACAGATCCTGGTCGAGAGCAGCAGGTCTAATGTTCCTAATACTTTCTCTCCTTGTCTTGTCGCCAGGCAAGGTAAAAACAATTTCCAGACTTCCTGGATTTTCTACTACAGTCATCTATGCACCTCCAAGTGTTAGATTTTTGCGAGGACGGGAAACGTGCACATTTTACGATCAACCCTTCCTCATATATAAATATGCATGGGGGGCGAAAGATTTTTGCAAGAACGTAAGGTATAATGCGATAAAAAGATTTTTAAACGAAAAACTTGAACAAATTGAAAGGGAAAATAATCTGTTGAGAAGAACACAGATTTACTCTTCTGTAATCCACAATCTTTATCAGTGGGTTCCAAAGGAATGAAGTTCAAAGGGTTTTATCAAATGATTTTAATTTTTAGAATAGGTTTTTATGTGAGGCAACGATTCGGTTTCATA
>JBAMLI010000067.1:33488-34639 GCA_039793645.1 archaeon | reverse complement strand
TTATATTGTTGAGGTGCTTGCTTGGATGCGCATACTGCTTATCTTAAAGTAATGGAGGAGATGGGCAAGCATATAGCTGGAAAGAAGGAAACCCTAGAGCTCCTCTTCCTTGCACTGATTGCAAATGGGCATGCCTTGCTTGAAGGGGTGCCTGGAGTAGCGAAAACAACAATGACAAAATCGCTTGCTTCAATAATTGATGCAGACTTCAAAAGGATACAAGGCACTCCAGACCTTGAGCCAAAGGACATAATAGGCTATACTTATATAGAAGACAATACAATAAAGGTAAAGAAAGGGCCTATTTTCACTAATATACTTCTTATCGACGAACTCAATAGGGCGCCGCCAAAGACAATGAGTGCATTCTTAGAAGCCCTTGAGGAAAGGCAGGTGAGCATTGGCGGAATGGATATTCAGTTGCCGAAGCCTTTCATAGCATTTGCTACGCAAAACCCGCTTAGGATAGAAGGCACTGAGCCCATCCCAAAGGTAATGGCAGATAGGTTCCTCATGAAGATTGATGTAGACTATCCAAGCATGGAGGAAGAAGGTGAGATGCTGAGGATAAAGGAGAGGGAGGAGAAGATAGTGGTAAACAAAGTCCTTAGCACAAATGATATTTTGCAAATGCAGGAAGAGGCAAAGGAGGTAGTTTTGCCTGACGATGTTGTAAAGTATATAACTGCTATAGTAGATGCAACAAGGAAAGATATACATGTTGTCATGGGCGCAAGCCCAAGGGCAGACATAGCTTTCATGGCGTGCGGCAAAGCAAAGGCCCTTGCAGAAGGAAGAAAAGAGGTAACGATAGATGACATAAAGTTCCTTGCAAAGCCAGTGCTAAGCCATAGAATAGCTGTAAGAGCTACAGGGGGCATAGGGGTTAACGGAATAATTGATGGGATCATAGCTTCTCTAAAGCTTTAGTTTGAAGCAGAGAAGGATGCCAATTAAAGAAAGGGTAAAGACTTTATTTTTGTTTTAAGCTATTGACCAAATAGAGTACAGTTTATTTTCAGATTTTGGGCAAAACTGAGAAAGATATTTAAATCCTAGTGTTTTATAAATAATGAAAATTAGGTGTTTCTTATGAATGCGAATGCATTGAAGGTAATGTACTATCTTTTCTTTGCGACTGCCCTTATTAG
>JBAMLI010000067.1:24445-33388 GCA_039793645.1 archaeon | reverse complement strand
CGGTGCAACATCATCAAATTCTCTTACTGCAGTAAGTTCTGCATTCTGCGCATTGGTCGGCACAGTGAAAAGCATAATAGCACTCTTTGCTATGGTGATGTTCTTAATAGGTGGTGTTTTATATGCAATAGGCCACTTCCTCCCAGCTACAGGCCAATTAAAAGGTAGCATTCAGGGATGGGCCCTTGGTATGATACTCGGTGGCATAGTCGGAGTAATATTGGTAATAATAGCACAGCCTATTGTGAACATGGTTGCCACATTTGGAAATGGAATATCAAGCGTAAGCTGCTGATTTAAATATTTGATCTTTTTCTTTTTTAATTTTATGCTGAGCAAATTCAGCAAACGCAATAGGCTTGTCCTTTTAATTGCATCTTTATTAATTATGGGCAATATAATTTTTTTGCCACCACTCTATCTTTTTATCCCAATTGTTAACTTTCTTGTTCTGCTCAATTTCCTCCTTTTCATCGCCTCAGCCTCCCTTCTTTTGCTTGGCAAATGGAATAAAAGCTGGCTAATGGTAGTTGCAATTGCCATAATATTCATATTGCAGCTTTCATTCTTGCCTCCAGAGGAAATCGGGGCTAAATTGATCGATAGTTTTATGCATTTTTTTACATGGTTCTTTTTCTACATACCTGTCGCATTTCTTATATTCTTTGGCTACTTTGTGTATAAGGAGAAGCCATTTAAGAATTCGAAGCTGATTGCACTTCTTTTTTTTGCAGTTGCTGCTGGACTTCTTGCCTACTACAACTTTTTTCTTATAATCTCGTGGCACAGCGATGACGAGATGCTTATACAGATGGCCTCTGCAAAAGAAATACTGCACCTGCAGAACCCCTACCAAAGTGATTATTCGCGCATGCTCTTTGAGAATATTTATAATTTTGGAATAACACCGACGACAAAAAACACTATTGTTGGGATATTGGACTATCCGGCGCTCTTCCCTATAATAGAAATCCCATTTATAATCTTGCCAATTGACACACAGCTTATGATAAAATTGCAGGTCTTCTTATTTGCATTCCTGCTCTTTATGAGCATAGGCTACCTTGCCAAAAAAGAAGAGATAATGAGGCCAAGCTATCTTATCATCGTTGGCATCCTTATTGCACTATTTGTAATGAGCTCATCAACAGAAGCGCTTATGCTCTCGCTTATGCTTTTCGCCTATTCCAAATCAGGCACAAGATATGGCTGGCTACCTTTAGGCCTTGCAGCTTCGCTCCATGAAATGCTTTGGGTGCCGGTATTTCTTCTCATTGTCTACACTTTAGCCAACTTTGGGAAAAGGCAGGGTATTAGAGAGCTTGCCCTCACTCTCGCTGTCTTCTTTGCAATAAACGGCGCATTTATCATTGCAAGCCCGCAGAAATTCTTTGCAAATGTAATAGCCCCGGCAGTCTCGTATATAATACCGAACAGCTATGGTCTGGCAAGCTACCTGCTCGTAGTATTTTACCCAATAAGCCTAGACTCCTATAGAATAATCGCTCTCTCCTTTATTTTGTTTGCTACTCTGCTGATGCTCTATTGGAATGAAAAAAGGCTTGTATTCCTTATAAGCCTTATACCTTTCATCTTCCTTACCCACGGCATATCGACATATTACTTCTTCTTTATTGGGGCATTCATAATAAGCCTTGCATTGGATTATGAGAAAGGGAGAGGCAGAGCAAGTAGGCTAGCTTCAAAGCGCGCTTTTGCATGGGCAATGGTCTTTATATTTGCATTTGTTGCCTTTTTTGTGATTGTTGAACATGCAGCATATGCGAGCAGCTTTTTCATGCGCACTCTCAACCAGACATTTAGCATAAGCAACAATACACTGTACTACAATTTAACAGTCTACTACAAAACCAATATTAAAACTCTTGCAACTGTTATTGCTATCTACAATGGAAGCATATTATTGTATGGAATAAATGGCCAAATTCTAAGTGGTAATTACAAGAATGCGAGTCCGAACGAAATAGATACAAACTACATACACCTCAATGGCTCAGGCACAACAACAATAAGGTATATTATTGGTCTTCCAGCAGGTATAGGCTCTTTCTATGCAGACCCAGCAATTTTCAATGGAAGCTATGTGTATTATCCTCCTCCGATAAAGGCGCTCCAAAATAGCAGGTGAATATTTAAATTTTGCATCAATAAGATAATTAGGTGCCTAAATGCCCAACATAATTTATGATTCTCTTGAGACATATATAGAGAACATAAAGCTTGTACTCTTATTTTCAATACCATTCATTATTGCATTTGCAATACCCCTATTTGTTCCAATGCCAACTTATATAACTATTGGCTCAATCTTCCTTAGGACTGCAAGCATATTCATTAACATGAATTTATTTGGAATGGCCATAATAGTAGTGGCGACATTCTTCTCGCTTCTTTTCCTCAGCCTTGCCTTTGTTGCTATCTCGTTCATTGTCAAGACAAAAAGGACTTATGGGAAGGTAACCAAAGCGATGATAGAAAGTATAGAAAAGTATACAGGCAGGGTCTTTATCATATTCATAGCCTACACTGCAATACTTATACTTGTCAATATAGCAAGCTATCTGACAGGGTATGCAGGCATTATCACCTCGATTATAGGCTTTATCCTCTTTCTTTTCATATTCTATGCACCAAGCGCCATTGTGATAGACAACAAAAGGATAGGCAGGGCCATAAAAGACAGCACAAAGCTGATTTTCAGAGAGCCACAGTATTTTCTCCTATGGCTCTTCCTAGCAATTATCATTCTTACCTTTTTTGACTTCTTGTTCATAGCGCTTTTCGGCACATTTTACTCCAGGTATGCAATGCTCATCTTCAGCTCGCTCTTTATACTACCATACTTTGTAATATTCCAGGCAGAGGCGTACATGAAAAGATTCCCAATACTGAAGCACTAGCCAGGCAATAGCATTAGGTATTTAATTTGTTATTTTTCAAAATATAAATGAGATTATGGGCGCCAGAAATGCTTTGTTAGCAGCTGTACTTTTCTTCACCTCATACTCTTTAGCATTTTCAGCAGACCAAACCTTATCTGATTTAGTATGTTCTTCATCATCAAATCTTCCAGCAAGCCTAAGCTTGAGCCCTCTCTTCTCAGTAATTGCACTTGCGCTTATGATCTCGTTCCTTGTTGTTTCAATAGGCGTTATGATAAGCAGAGTAGTGCCAGGGACCAAGCTGGAGGGCTGGTTAAAAAATGAATATTGGGAGATAGCCAAATCTGCAATGCTAGTAGCTGGCGCTCTTGGTTTCATGATCTTTATAGGCAACATTTCGCTACTTCTTATAAATCAGTCTCCTGTGACTACGCCAGGCATTAGTGGTGCGAATGAAATACTCAACTCTCTGAGCAGTTCAGCTTCGGGTGCGTTGTGCACAATATACGATGATATCTCAGACTATTCTACAAATACATTTGCCCTCCTTGCCGGCATAGCCATATGGAAGCAGATGCAATTTGGGTGGTATATACCACTTCCACTATTTGCTTTTGCATTTACTTTTGGCTCAATCTTTAATCCATATGTTAACTCAATGCTTGAGACTACTGCGATTACCGCACAATACGAATCTTTCATAAATGATACAATTAACATTTTGTATCTTCCTGTAATTATCATGATAGCATTTCTTTCCGTAGTAATGCCTTCGGTAATCTATTTGGGGTTCATGGTCTTAATACCGCTTGGGATTATATTCAGGTCCTTCCCATTCTTGAGGCCTGTAGGGGGAAGCTTGTTTGCTTTTGGAGTGGGCTTATCGATTGTGCTACCAGTGCTCATTATATTGATAAATATGCCTATAACATCAATTATATATGAAGTTGTAGGTGGGGGGAGCACAAGTGCAACCAGCAGCCTAACAGGAATACTCTCGGGGATACTATTTGTTTTATTAAACACATTATTAAGTGCAGTAAATTCTGCAGGAATTGGTTATCTTGGCGTATCAGCATCATCAACCGTATCAATTTATCCAGCGCTCAATACAGTAGTGCCATTTTTTGTACTGCTTTTCACTCAGCTACTACTGCTTGTAATTGACTTGATGATATGGTTCCCACTTGTCGACAGCATAGCGAAGGCGCTTGGAGGGACCATAAGGCTCAGTTTGGGTGGTAAACTAAAGATTGGTTGATCTTATGTTTTTCCTGCTGCAAATAAATACTTGCGCGTTCGCTGGCGGCGGAGTAAATGCAGACAACTGGATATCGATAAATATGATTGTAGTACTTACATTTTTTGCCATAGCTGGCTTAATCTACGCATTTTCTAATCTATTGCCTGAATCAACAAGGGAAAAGCTAAAAACAACAGCAAAATTTGAGGTTGTGCAAATAATAACTAGCCTAATCATAATAATAGTCCTTGTTGGAATTGCTGAGCTCTCATGCAACTTTACCAATAGTGTAGCTGGCATGGACCCTTTTGGGGCTGCACAGATATATTTGGGTAGGCTGCTATTTTCGAACGGCATCAGCCTTGCAACGCACATATATACAACATCCATAGAATTTATGATAGCCTCAGAATTGTCCAAATTTTTAAGTCAATCTTATTCGATAGATATAATCGAATCGTCAATTTTGGCAATAGGCGCCTCAATCGCTCCATCAATACAAGATGTGTATACTACTTATGAAGGAATTATAGTGAGCTACAATACCTTTGTAATAATAACATTTGGCATGCTCTTCCTCCAGTTCCTACTTCTCTTTATAGTAAAGGCGATAATGCTTACTGTTGTCCTGCCAGTCGCCATAGCTATGCGCTCACTAGCATTTTTAGGCCATAGGGTTAGAGAAGCGGCAGATTCCTTCTTAGCGCTTGCAATAGCTTTCTATTTTGTATATCCGCTTACATTTGTGATGGATTCATATATAATGAACTGGACATATTGTACAGGAGCAAGCCCATGTAATCCATATTATTCTGATTATCCTGTTGAATACACGGCAGGGACTATTCCTGGAAGTTTGTTATTCCAAACAAATCCAAATCTGACCATGTTTGGCTACCAATTCGTTTTGCCTGCTAATTTCTATGGAAGCATGCTCTCAGCAGGGATTCCTTTCCAGCAAGTCCTCTACGCGCCTGTGGCAGTAGGTACTATAGCTCAAGAAGTGTCTGATTTCGTCTTTCAAGGCATAGTGCTTATGGCTCTAAATTTGGGCATAACCGCCGCTTTCGCCCAAAGTCTTCAAAAGGCTTTGAGTGCAGGCTTAGGCTTGAGAAGTGAGAGTATATGGAGCTAAAATTTGCTTTACTTGCATTTATTTTGCTTGCACCTATAGCTTCAGCATCTGGAAGTTTTATAACTAGCTACAGTGCTTTCAAAAGCTGGATGGCGATCTTAACCATTGCAGCCATGATAAGCATAGCTATAGCTAGCTTCATGTACTTCGCTGGAAGCATACTTAAAAATTCAAAGATAAAGGAAAGAGCTGTTGATGAATTTGCTCAAATAGTTGGCACAATTGTTATAGCTGTGATAATCATAGCAGTTATAGAATTTTTTGGAAGTGCAAGCGTAACATCGCTAGCTGCAAACACCATAGGGGGCAATATAAATAATATTTGCAACCAACTGAAAGATGACCCATTGACATGGGTGAATAGCAATACAATATCCCCAACAAATACCATATGCGCTGCAACAAGTTCTGTATATCAAAGTGTACAGAATGGAAAGGGCGGGGACATAACGCTCTTCGCAGACTATGACCTAATGTCAAGTTATGTAATAATAGCTAATCTTACAAGCCAGATGGCTAACAATCTCGATGCGCTCTACAAATATGAAGATTATTTGGGCTTTCTTTCTCAATTTACAGCGAATACAACTTATTGTGTAAGCGCAGAACCAGTGCCGCCTCTTGAATTTGCAACATGCATAATACCAATAGCCCCAAGGGCTGTTAGTGCAAGCATAAGCTTTAAGCCATATGTAGGTTACAGTATACTTAGGTCAATCTCAAAGCCTTTGGAAACCCAAGCATACTTAATATTTGAAGTATACCTTGTAGAGATGCTCGTAATAATAATCTTTTTATATGCGTGGCCCTATCTGCTTGCGGCTGGAATAATATTGAAGGCAAGCATGTTTACAAGAAGAGCTGGAGGCATGCTTATAGGAATAGTGATTGGTGGCCTTATAATATTTCCAATTATATTCTTAATGGAGTATGCTGCGCTTAGCAATGCAAGCCTGGGCCCAATAGGGGCTAATCCAAGCACAATACCTATATTTGCAATCAATGGGCTTACATTAAATAATAAACAAGTAGTTTACAATTCAAACGCAATAAATTTCTTTGTATTTCCAAACGCAACCAATGTAGTAAACTATTATGGATGCTACCCAATCTCTGGAAATATTTATTTGAATGAACTTGAAATTTCAGGATATTTCAATACACCTGGTGTGGGATTGGCAAATCTTCTTACCTATACTGTAGGTGGTTTATTTGGGAGCCTTCCAGATATTCCTCTTACAGTGGTGTCGTGTCAGCCACAAAACGCGCTTAAATTAGTATTTCATTTCGCAAATATATATGGAGTAATAGGAGTTACAGGCTATATACTACCTATAATTAACATACTCATAGTAATAGCTGCGGTAAAAAGCATATCGCAATTGATGGGAGGTGATACTAATTTGCTTGGATTAGGTAGGTTCGTATGAGACTGGGAATAATTATATTTGCAGTTTTTGCAGCAATCTTGCTTAGCATGTTCTCTGCACAGAGTCTGCCGGATCCTTGTTATCAGATGTACCGCGGTGGGCTTCCACAGACATTCAGTATTTTAAGGGCTTCATCTACGTATTCTGGACTTCTAAGCTTTTCACTACTTATAATATTGAGCGTCCTTGCGATAGTTGCTGTATTATATGCGATAGGCACAGCATTTCAGATAGGCAGTCTCATTGCATTCTCAAAAAATGAGATATTGGAAAATGTTCTAAACTTCATAATAATAATATTTATTTCAGGAGGCATTATTGCTGTAGACTCCCTTGTTTCCGGACTTGCTCAGTTCGGGACTTACGCGATAGGGGGTCCAGCGCCAACAATACAAAGCCTCACTGATTTATATAGCCAAACATGCGAAATTTACTATAGTGACGCAATAGGCCAAATTTGGTATTTGATGATGGTGAGCCTGTATAGTGTGGCAATATCTGCATTTTCTAATCTGCAGCTCCTTCTTATGCCAAATGGATTTGGAGTAATATTACAACCGTTTGCATGGTTTGGCGCATTTCTGAAAATGGTTGGACTTTTCGGCGCTGTAGCGATAGGGATTGCTGGAATAGAGATTGTAAACGTCTTTCTGCTTTCTATAATTTATTATCTCTTCCCGCTGTTTCTTTACTTGGGTATTATCTTCCGCTCATTCCCTTGGACAAGACCTCTTGGTGGGGCTTTTCTAGGAGTATTCGTATCTTTTTATGTGTTCTATCCTGCATTAACATTTGCAATCTCCTACATAACCAAAACTATAACCCCTAATGTAATTAGTTCTGCAAATACACAGCTGGCAAAGCTTAATTTAGTAAGCTCTCTGCAACTCTCATCATCAGTCAATATAGGGTATCTTCCAGAGCAGATGTTTTCAATAGGCATATCTAGTTTAGTCAATGAAATAGTATGTGGAGGAATAAATGTAATAGGCATATTAATATCGCTTGTTATATGCTTCGATTTAGTGGAGGCTTTTGGAGACCTACTTGGCGCACCATCCTTGAGCCATGGTGACGTGCTTAAAAAGGTGATATGAAAATGATTAATATATTGCTACAGAGCTGCACTGACAGTATAAGCAACTTTCTCACAGCACCTTATACAGGATGGTTTCCTTTTGCTGAAATAGCTGCGCTAATGATTATATCTGTGCTTGCAATAGTGTACATGCTTGCGCCTCTTGTAGGAAGAGAGGATATAAGAAGAAACATAAAAATATCGATTTACCAGACTCTCTTCGCCATTGTGCTTATCCTCGCCTTTGGAATCTTTGCAACATGGCTGTGCTCGTTTGATGCTGAGAGCTTGCTCCAGAGCGCAAACCTTTTTTACAAAGTATCTGGTGCACCATCGCATGCAAATCTTTATGAAACTGCTTTATATGACATTTATTACTTTACAAATCAAGGTCCGTTGGCTAATGCAAACAATGCCTTATTCTTAGTTTTTTGGTTAATTAACAATGGTGTAGAAGGAAACATAAAGGTGACCGTTCCAGGGATATCTTCTTTAGGCATAGGCGATAAAATTTCATTTAGTTTAAGTGGACCAATTGGCGCATTAACAAGCTATGCAACTACTGGATTAAGTTGGCTTTTTATTATGAATGACCTTCAGTTCATCTTGATCTCTGCCTCACCTATTATCTTCGCCATATTTTTGTCTATAGGCCTTATTGCAAGAATTTTTGGAATCAGCAGGAATTTTGGAGGAGGACTAATAGCGCTTGGGCTAGGAATAGGATTTGTGTATCCGCTTATGGTAAGCATAACATACGGATTCATAAATACTTCATATGCAACATTACAAGGAAGCTTATTTGCAGATGTCATTTCAAATGCGCTGGGCACAGAGATACAGAGCCAAATCTTAAACTTATTAAGTGGCAATGCTGTTTCAAACATACTTCTAAGCTATATTTATTCAGAAGTAAACCTTTTTGGATTTACATTCACAGCAGCATTGATATTGCCTATACTTAACCTGGTGGTAGTAGAGACATTTGTGATTGATTTCTCAGGAGCATTTGGCGAAAGGATGAGCTTTATGAGCCTTCTTGCAAGTATTGTATAAGTGTGGTGTTTATGAGACTCAAAAGATTAAGTGCAATTTTACAAGTTTTCTTAGCATTTGCAGTTTTAATTCAGATCAGCAATGCTAGGATACAACCT
>JBAMLI010000067.1:0-24345 GCA_039793645.1 archaeon | reverse complement strand
AGTTTTCTTAGCATTTGCAGTTTTAATTCAGATCAGCAATGCTAGGATACAACCTTCCCCTATTCCTAATGTACCTACAGTGCCACCTTCCACAGTTACGCCTGGCTACTGCCCAAACCAATACAGCATAAATGCAATCGCCCCATGGTATTGCAGTCAGATAGATCAAGCAGCATATAAAACATTTGCAGAATGGGAGCCGGTACTCTTGCTTGCTGTGCTCTTCAGCTTTATGATTGCTGCGCTTATTTTTATGATAGGAGTAGCTGCAAGGAACAAGAAAATCGTCAACTACGGAATAGGTGAATTTTATGAGGCTGGAGCAAGCCTCATTTTTGTTGTCTTTTTCATGCTGATAGCGGCCTTAATTTTTGGGATATTGCCAGGCTTGTATATAGGTGTTGACCCTTACAACACAAGCCTTACGTATATTTATAATACTATCAATGCGACACAGGAGCTGTTGAAAGCGCTTTACAATCCGGCGATGGTCGCATATTTTTACACGAGCATAAATATAAATGTTGAGACGCTTGCTAAGGCAACAACTATAATAAACTATCTTGCTCCAGCATTGGAGGTTTTGTTTATAGTACCAGCTACAGCCCTCTCAACTCTGCTTGTTGAGGGGCTTATGGTTCTTTATGCAGAATTTTACCTTATAATGTTTGCAATGTATGCCTCTATACCTATATTGTTAATACCGGGAGTCTTCCTCCGCTCCATATTGCCTACTAGAGGAGTGGGGGGATTGCTTATAGGTGCAGCTATAGGATTTTATTTTATACTACCAACGCTCTTTTCAATAGCCTTCTTCTTCACGTCCAAAGGCACAATGCAAGCATTTGTGGCTGCAACAGCGCAGCTTAACAGTATAGCCCAAGGAAGCGATGCGATAACAAATGGTGCTGTACCAAATGGGCCCAACTCAATACCGCAAGAAATAAATGCAATAAAGAGTGCGATGGGTTCTTTTTGGATATCAGTAATATTCTACCCGGCCCTTATTCTAGCACTTACATACTTCTCCATAACTACCATAGCTGATCTTCTTGGAGGCATGGCTATGTCCACTGGCGCCTTAGCTAGAGTATGAGCTTATAGTCTTTATAATTTTACTATCCATAATATAAAAGAAGTGTGACTAACGTGCCCAACTTCCAAGTAATGATTTTTGGAGTGCTCATCGCTATAGCATTCGCCTTTGCGATAGTTGCATATACTATCCCAATTCAGCTAATTAAATTTCTGCTCGCATTGTTTGCACTCTTTTTTGCAGTGCTTGGATTTTCGATGAGGTATTATTACTACATAATACTCCCTTTCCTGCACGCTAAAAACAAAACAGTGGTGCTAAGCAGTTCAGAAGCTTTCTTTTTGGCTCCGAATGGAAATGCAATATTCATAGATGAAGGTGGATTCACATATGCAACAGCTTTTGTGAGGATACCTGTATACAGCTCATCTACAGAAATGAGTGAAGATGAAAAATACGATTTCTCAAACCTGTTCAGCAAAGTTGTATCTATGAGCAAAACCCCAATAAAGATAACCACGCAGATGAATATTCTCAACAAAGATGAATTTATGAATAAGGTAAGAGACAAGCTAAACGAAGCTGAAAACAGGTACAGCTCTATAACAAACAACAAAGATTCGAAACCAGAAGAGATAGAGAGGGTAAAAGGAGAGGTAACAATGTGGCATAACCTTTTAGACAGCATTTCGCAAGTAGATTCATTTATACCTATATCATATGCCTCTGTCACTGCTATAGGTGGGAACCATGAAGAGGCCATAAATATTGCATTGCAAAAAGCAAACGAAATAGCTGCAGGAATAAGCGCAATATACGGGGTGGTGGCTGATATAATAACTACACCAGAATTACTTATGCTTATAGAGCCTGATTATATGATCCCTTACTCTACAATCAATAAGGAGATGAAGGGTATGATGTAAATGGACGAGACTACGCTTATGTATTTGGCCACATCTGCAATGGTGATACTTATCATATTGGTAGATGCAGGAGCTTACGGTCCATTTGCAATACCAATAGTTATATTTTCAATAATAGCGCTCTTGATGCTACTCCTCATAAATTATGCTGACTTCCTTCTCTTCCCGCTAATTACTAGGATACTTAACTACAGGATAATGCCAGCAAAAAACTACTATATACCAAAAGAGCAAAATTGTGTAATAAAGGAGATCAACAACATCTACTATGCGACGGGCTACCTTACTGCAAACTTTTATAGCTATGTGTTTACAAGCGAAGAGAGCGAAGAAAATGATATGCTGCTTACAGAAGCCCCTACAAAGTGGGAAAGGGCGATGATGAGCATAAAATTTCCATTCAAATTCAATTTGATAGTAGCAGCCCATGATATCCAAAGCTATAGGGAGGAGCTTGAGGGAAAGCTCAGCCTCTTAGAGTTCAAGCTGTCCAGGGAGCTAAGTAGCGGCAACCCGAGCCAAATGGCTGTTGATGAGCTTCAAAGGCAGATTAGAATCGTGCAGGCAAGGATAGACAGGCTTTCAAGCGGTGAAAGGCCGGTCCAAAGCCTCATGTATATTGAAAGCACTGCAGCAGGAGTTAGTGAGAAGGCAGCGAAAGATGCGCTTACAAACCAGCTCAATCAGCTTCAAACAATAATGAATGCATTTGACTTAAGCATAAGTAGGGTGGTTGGAAGGGAGCTTTATTATCTTTTCAAATTCAATTATTTCATTCCAACATCAAAAAATGATATGCTAAGCCTGTTTTCATTGCAAAAATAGTGTTTGTATGAGCCTGTTAAGAGTCCAAAATGTAATGAGCAATGAGCTCTCCAAGAGAGTGTTTATAAGCAAGCCGCCAGAGCCTCCGGCAACCTACCTTCTCAACGATCCAACCAATTCGATATTCATAGGCATTACAAAAATATTTAGGGTTCCTTTTACATGGACATATGCCAATCTTACCAACCCGCATATCGCGATTGTTGGAATAACAGGAGCTGGTAAAAGCTTCCTAGTCAAGACATTCCTCATAAGAGCAAGCTATGTATGGAATGCGAATGCAATAATAATTGATTGGGCTGGGGAGTACAAAGCATGGGTAAAACAAAGTGGGGGGACTGTAGTTTCGCTTGGTAAAGGCGACTACATCAATATCATGGACCTTCTTGGAATTAAGCCCCTTGATAGAGTAAAGCAAATCATGAATTCCTTTGAAATTCTTACCGATATCGGGGATTACCCTGAGCAAAGGAGGCTCACTCAAGAAGCTATAGAGCAGGCTTATGTGAATGCGGGCTTTAGCCTGGCTGAAATTCCAGATATAAATAAAGAGCCCCCAACCTTGCATAACGTGATTTCATTGTTGCAGGAAAAGCTCCAAGAAGGTACATACCAATATCCTGCGGAACTTGAAAACGCAATATATAGGCTTAGGCAGTTTGTAAGGGAAGGGGAAGACTACTTTGCAAGAAAAAGCACCATAGACCTTGGCAAGCTTGCATCTTCTGGGCTTGTTGATATAGACTTATCTGGTCTGCCTGACGAAACCTTCAGGGCTTTGGCTGCGCTCTTTATACTCCAATCTTTAAAGGAAAAGATGAGGATAGAAGGATGGAAGGGGTCTAAAGGAATAAAGGCAATAGTTGTGCTTGATGAAGCTTGGAAGATTGCAGGAGATGAAAGGAGTGATGCGGTTACAATAGTTAGAGAGGGAAGGAAGTACCAGTTTGCCTTAATCGTGGCTTCGCAAAATCCAACAGATATCAATGAGGCGATTTTCTCTAATGTAGGGACAAACATCATACTGAGAATCAAATTTGAAAGGTTTATGTCATACCTCCAAGACTCCCTCAATTTCTCAGAATTCATAAGAGGAGAGATAAGCAAGTTTGGAGTTGGCCAAGCGGCTGTTGACATGTCATTCCAGACGTCTGTAAAATTCCCGGAGATCTTCCTCCTTGAAAAAGTAATAGGAGAGGTGCCTCTTGATGTCTATACAATCGTGATAAAAGACATACTAACTGATGAAGAGCTCAAGAACCCTGAGATTACAAGCGAATATTACTTTGAAAAGATCAGCCTCAGGAGCAGGCTTATTGAGATTAACGTGCCAAATGAAGTCATAGACAAGCTATTTGCAACTCTCGATACACAGGACAAGACCATTGATGCAAAGAGCTTTGCGAGGTTCATGATGAGCTTTGGAATTGAAAAGGATACCCTCATTTCATTCTTTAAATATCTAGGCATGGAGGATATGCTTATTGCAAGGATATTCTCAGGTTGATCAAATGGGAGAGACATTTACCATAAATAGGATACAATTGAGAAAGGATCTTACACTCCTAGGCGTCAGCGAAATTAATATAAATGCGCTAGAGGCCGAGCTTGAAAAAAAGCACAGGCATGTCAATGCTGTTACATTTGCAGAGCTTCTGCAAAAAGCAGGCCTCAAGCAGGGTGAAATAATAAACTTATTCAGGAGAATTGGCGTAAGTGACGTTAAATCTATCGAAATAATGAATGCTCTTGATGAAGAAAAGATAAATGAAGCGTATGGCAGGGTCGTTGAACTTGACATTGGTGATTAGTTGCCTAGCTATTGCATAATATGTGGCAAAGAGAAAAAAGGCAGGGAGGTTGATGAAGATTACATAATAAAAGGGATAAGGTGGTTCAAGAGGAACATAACAAAGAATGAAAAAGGAAACAAGCTAGTAGTATGCAATGAATGCTATCCTAAATACCTCGAATATAGGAAAAAATTTGAAAGAAGGCAGATAACTTATATTTTGCTTGGCTCCCTGTTTCTAATCTTTGGGCTTATAATCTCCCCTACATTGGGCACTCTTTTCGTGGGGCTTGGGCTTCTCTTGTTCCTTTACCTACTTTCCCTTCTGAACTACATGCCAAAGCTCAAGGAAAACAAGAAGGATAAACAAATTTATACCTTAACTAAGAAATAAAAGTAGTGGTTTAGTGCCCGAAGGAGAGATTGTTCCAAAGGTTGAGGAGATTGCTTTTGCTGGCCAGCTGAATGGCAGATTAGAGGATTTGCTTCCAATAATCTCACAGCTACCGGCATATTCTGTAAAGATCGAAAATAACAAACTTCTGATAGTAAGGGTAGAGAGCAGGGATATACATAAAAAGCCATTCCTATTCTTCATGTTTGAGATAAGCGAAGCTGGCGTTGAAATAATCTATTCTATAGCTCCAGATACTAGCGTAAGGATGAGAAGACTGTTTGTGCTGAAGAATTTTCTTTCAGTCCTTTCTGTAATAACGGATTACTTTAAAATAGATGAGAAGAAATTCTACCAATACCTTGATTCTGCCATTGACGATGTACTCGGTGGCCTTTCTGAGAGTTATAGCACCATATTTAACAGATATGATGCGCTCTTAAATGAGTATAGGGAAATAAAGAGGCTTAATTTAGAGCTTTCAGCCTCGAACAGGAACCTTATGGTACAGACATCGCAGTTGAGCGAGGAGAATAAGCAGCTAAAGGCCCAGCTTGAAGCGCTACAAACCTACTCAGATGAATCTCTCATGGCGATGATACAGGACTGGATAGAAACTCACAACAGCTCGATAGATGTAGACGAATTTGCAAAGACCTACAAGGTGCCTGCACCACGGGTAGAGCAAATCCTAAACAAGATGGTCTCATTGGGCTACATAGAACTTAAGGGATAGCATGAAATATTATGTTAGCATAAACAAGCATGTAAGGAATATAAAGGTTTATAGGATTCTCAAAAGGTTCAACCAAAACACCAATAAAATATCCGAGCTCTTCGGAAAGTTTGTCGACAAATATATAGCAAAGAAGAAAGGGCTTGAAGAATAGGCTCAGGAGAAGATTTTATGAAAATAAGGAAGATTTTGTTTGTTGGTATTGTAGTTGCACTTATAATGGCAGTCTTCCTTATTGCTCTTTCTAGTTATATACATTCACAGTTCAAAATGGGCGTGCAAACCTATGCACCCCAGGGGAAGCCGCACTTCAATTTCAACATATATACAGAAGGCGTGCTAAGCTATAGCAATGGGCAATATGCTGTGCCTTTTGCTGTAATAAACTATACAGCATCAAATGTAACAAATGCAAGCATTTCAATAAGCCTCTATACTAAAAACCCATTTTCAAATATTTATTATATAAGCAGCCCGAGCATGTCAATAGGCGTTTTCCCAGATTCTGATGTGGAAAGCTCATTGAGATACGCGCTAAATAGATACGATTTGCTCAATGGCTACTCACTCAATGTCGTCAACATTAACAATGCATATACTATACCACCACGCTCAATTGTAATAATAGCCACCGGACTTCTCCCAGTAAGCATGATGCCTGGAAGTGGGTATGAAGGAAATACGACAATTTTGAGCTTACTCTCGAAGGGGGACACTGTAATATATGTTGGGGGCAACTTTTCTAGGAGCATAGGCACAGGTTCTGTGATCTTCCAAACAAATCAGCAGAGCTTGCAGGCATTGGCAAAGTATGGAATTATCTGGAACCCACCTATTACAAGCGGAAGCATGTTTTACTTTAGCAAGCCTACGTTCTCCCTTCCAAACCAGTATGGAAATGTTAGCTATGCTAATATACTCAACGGGACTCTCATCGCTTTTTCAAACGAGCCAAAGCTTGCATGGCCCAATGCAAGCTCAATGGCGGATGATATAGCTCTTGCATTATACTATAGATTTTGGATACCCCAAATTGCATATGGCAACTACACGCTTACAACACCTTCAAATGGCTCCATAGGAGTTTTTGCACTGCAAAGATATTTGGCATACCAAAACAGCAGCCTGATAAACTCAACGTATCCACTCATAAATGTAGTCTATAGCAATTCCACAAATTATACAATAGCGTATAAGCAGTTTAAGATCGTCGCCATTGCGAATGGGAGCCTGAGCATTCCAGCCCAGATAGCCGAGACCCAGAAAGTGCCGATAGTAATTGGAATGAATATAAACTCCAAAACAAAAACTCTTGTAGCGCCGCATATAGATATATACACAAGCAACATGAGCTATGTTTCTTCAATACCGATAGGCTTTTTCAACACCTCTACAGGAATAAATGTGATAAAATATGTATCATTCAGCATGCCTCATGGCTATTATATTGCTGTGCTTAAGGATTTCAACAACAGGCCATACGCAGCGTCATTGTTTTATCTTGGTGGCGTGGACATAAATCCCATAAACCTCAATTTCAAGAATGGCACTTTTGTATTTGGGCTTTCAAGCCTTGATATGCCAATAGCTGACTCCCCATATACGATAAGCCTTGACAATAGCTATACAAGCAATGGCACAACAAACAACAGCATGATAATCTATACCCTTCCAAAAGGAAGCGTTATAAATTATGGCACGCAGACTTTTTCGATAGAGATATTCAAAGAAAAATATACTTATACTACTTCCTACATTAAAGAAGTATTCCACATACCTATTTATTACATTGAATTTGGGATAGTAATAGCAATAGTAATTATTCTAAACCTAGTACTCAAAGCACCAAATAGAGATGAATATTACATAGATATACCGGATTTTATGCCTTCCAAAAAGACGCGTGTAGTAGTGTCGAAAAATGAGATACTTGCATTGTTTGACAAGATCAATGCGCATTACCATTGGAAATACATGCCACTTTTGCCAGAGGAAATAAAGAATAGCATCTCATCAAACATTAGATACAACAATATGCCTGTATCCATAACGCTCCAGAATGTAATAGGGATATTAACTAAGCTTGTCAACTCTGGAGACCTACTCAACATAAAAGATTACTATGCACCTAAAAGGTGGATAGATGAATCTGGATACAGCATAGAGTACCTCGCCACATTTAGAAGGCTAAGGGATTATTGTATAACTGCTGGCTTCATATTTACAGACCTTGGTGCGTCACCAGATGCAGACATGACTATAGCAAAGTCTGGCATCGAGGCGCTTGTGTTCATATACGCAGAGAGTGGAAAGAGAAGTAAGATAAAGATAGGGGGTGACACTAAAAAATTCATAATCTTCTTTGACGAGGATAGAAAGCTCAGGTTCCTTGAAGCGCTTTACATCTCACTAGGAGAGGAAAGCGAAGCATTGAAGGTTGCAATATCAAATGGGCTTATAAAGCTAATTGATACAGAGCACTTAGACCAGCTCATAATATAAGGCACTCTTCTCAACTTGCATCCTCGCCTTCTTCATCTTCATTAGATTTGGCATAATTACTTTCTTCTGCTGCACTTTGCTCCTCAAATATCTTTTTGTATTTGCTTTCTATCAGTTTTTTAAGGCTCTCTTCTATGCGCTCAGGCTTGCTTCCTGTAAGCTCTGAAAGATCGCTTGAAAGCTGAGTTACATATCTCATTATTGTCTTATATTTAGATTCTGCTACGTTCCTGCTTCTAACGTTGCTTATATAGCGCTGCAGATTCCTAGCAGCATCCATCACTGCAAGTTTTATCTCCTCTATTATCTCTTCTTCCTGGGCTACAGACTGCTTTCCCACGCCAGAATAAGGTATAAATACAGAAGAGATATTTACAAGTACACTAATGGGTTCTCCGTCAAAGTCCTTTACGCCATACCTCTTCCAATCTATATTCCTTACCGCATAGGTTATTGCACAATTGGCACTGTCAAATAGAAGGGGGACCTTGTTTGCAAATCTGATTATGTTCCCGCCAGCCTCATCGCTGCTGTTGCTCCTCTTTCCAGCACCTCCACCATATGCTATAGCAGCCTCAACAATGAAAGGCACGCCACCCCTAAACACCTTTGGCTTCCTCTCCACCACAGTGACAAAATCCGGATTCATGATATTTCTCATTGCAAGCTCAAGGTATTTCTCCCCTATCGGCGAGACAGAGTCGAGCTCTGGGGCAATCCATTTTACTTTTTTAAAGGCTTTCACAAGCTCCTCGGCCTCCTGCCATATGAGCTCTTTAGGATTTTTGGCAAGGTCAAAGCTCACAAGCTGCTTAAGCTCATCTACCTTTGCCTGTGAAACACGTGAAAAAGTATCAATAAGGAAAGATGAAATCCTCCTACTTTCACTCTTATGGGCAAACTCAATAAGATCGCCTGTCTCAAGGCCCAATGGATGAGGCTTTATTACCTTTGGCTTCTTGGGCAATATATTAGTTGAGCGAAGGAAAGTCCATTCTTTACCTTCAGGATCAAGAAAAGAGATAGTTGCATGAGGGTTTGCTAATGCTGTACGCCTTATGTATTCAAAAACGCCATGCTCGCTGTTTTCGTATTTTACATCTGCGAACACTCCGGAGACTTCAAGCCCTTTAAATCCAAGGTTGATATCTTTTATATTAGATACTATGGGCTTGTTACTCTTTATTTCTATAGAGATGTCGCATTCATAAGACTCTCTCCCTGTAGAAGACCTTACATGGACAGGCTTTCCGGTTGTAATTTGAGAGTAGAGAGTGCAGCCTGATGCACCGATGCCCTGCTGCCCCCTCTGCTGCATGTATCTGTGGAATTTGGTGCCTGCAAGTATGGTTCCAAGAGCTTTTCCAACTATGTGCTTTGGTATTCCTGGCCCATTGTCCCTTACAAGCACAGAGTACCTGTCTTCGCCCTCTTCATTTATCTCTACTCGTATCTCTGGAAGTACGCCCGCTTCCTCGCATGCATCCAAAGAATTGGTAATATACTCATGCACTATTGTAGTAAGCGACCTTACTTTGCCTGCATAGCCAAGCATCTGCTTATTCTTCCTAAAAAATTCGGCTATTGAATTTTCTTTAAACTCTCTAAAGATCTCATCCGCTATGCTTTCCATCATTAAACACCCATCTTCTTCCTCATCGCCTCCATTACCCTATACGCCTTCTTGTGCGTGCCACCTTCTATGAGTACATTTATAGCAGATTCTGCAATGGCTATTTCTTCGTTTGTGCCTATCAAGCTAATAGTGCCGCCAAATATGCTTATCTGTGCGCCGCTTACCGATTCTATGTACTTCTTGCTCTTTCCCTCTTTACCTATGACTCTGCCCTCCATCATTATTATCCTATCTTTGTTTTTGAATATTTCCTTCAAATTTATTGACTTGAAAAAATAATTGTCTGAAAGTAGCTTAAGTGCATTGTCGATGTCAAAGCCTCTACCAAATGCAGTTATGACCCCTCTTGCTATGTACTCATCATAAGGCTCGCCTTCTATAACAACCTCATTTTCATCCTCTATCCTTATTTTGCATCTGAGCCTTGATTCAAGTTCATCAATATATTTCCTCAATAGCTCTGCTCTTTTCTTTGGAATGAGAATCTGCTGCATAATAATCATTAATATATTTTTCGCAAAGAAATATAAAGATTTGAGGGAAAATATCTCTTACACAAGCATTCTGCAAAGCAAAATGCCAGTGTCTATTCCTCTTGAAAAGTATTGTGGAAGTTATAAAAGGAGGCAAAATATTTAAATATCTTAATCTTTTAGTATTATGTGATTCAATCATGATTCTTTCATGCATAGGTTGTGCACCTATCACGGAGGGATCATGAAGGGTGTGGCTGTGGATAAAAAGGAAATCGAGGAAGAACTTGAAAGGCTCAAGAAAGAGGTAAGCAAACTTAGCAGCGGTGAAAAATATCCTGAAGATGCGGGAGAGCTAATAAAGTACATGATTGCAGAGAGGGAGAGAACCAATAGGATTCTTGCCAGCATTACAGAGAAGATAAAGGAGCTTACAGAGAGGCTCAATGAGATTGAAGAGGTGCCCGCTTCAGAAGAGAAGCTCAAAGAGATACCACTTTCTGAGACTGATGCAAGGATAATTGAATTTGTTCAGACGAAGGGAATGGCCTGCGCAGATGATGTAAAGAACTTCATGAATTATAAGGGCAGAAATGCAGCCTGCGCAAGACTAAACAAGCTTTACATGATGGGCTTGCTGGTAAGGTACCAGCTGGGCCACAAAGTTTATTACAAATTTGATGCTGGCAAGGCGACCAATACGCTAATTGTATCACCTCCACAGTAACTACCTAAGGCCTGCTTTCCCCCAAGCAGGCCTTTCCCCACTAACAAATTTTCATAGGCTTTATTATAGGAAGAGGATTCACTTTTTACCTTGCAAGATCTTTTATAAAATTACAATTAATTGGCAAGCATTCCATATCCTGTAAGCCTCCACCTCTGTGAAACATTCCTCAATACAGAGATCTTCGCGCCCTTGTCTATGCTAAGAGGATGCTTTAGTTCGATTGTAACTTTGTTCTTTTTTACGCTTTTGACAAAGCCTATTGCGGTAGCTGTGCCTATGCCCAGTATCAGAGGTTCATTCTCTTTTAGCGCTTGTTTTGGTATGTCTTCTCTATTTATTATATGATAATCCAAAACTATCTCGCTAAGCTGAGGAGGCAACTTGCCAACTAAGCCCACTACATTGCCAACTAAGCTGTCTGCCTTTGCAAGAGAAGGGTCCATTCCAGTGCTAAGTGCAACAAGGCCTCCTGGCTTTGCCTCGCTTATCTCGCCCATGCTTGTTGAAATTGACCTTATAGTTGTTATTATGGGCTTATACTCCTCCCTTTTTTTGTCTTTGCTTACATTAATTCCAGGCCTTATCTCTATCTTGTCCCCTTTCTTAAACACCCCTCTTACAATGGATCCGCCCACAACGCCGCCCAATAGATTCTTCACATCTGTGCCGGGCTTGTTTACATCAAATGATCTCGCCACATACATCAGAGGGTCTGCATCAAGATCCCTCTTCGGCACCTCTATTTCTGTTATTGCTTTTAGAAGGATGTCTATGTTTATCCCCTTGCTTGCGACAACAGGTATTATAGGCGCATTCTCTGCAGGCGTTCCTTTGACAAACCTCTTTATCTCATTATAGTGCTCTTTTGCCCGCTCCTTGCCAACTATGTCTATCTTTGTCTGCACAATGATGATATTTTTTATCCCAAGTATGTTTATTATCATGAGGTGCTCTCTAGTCTGCGGCATAGGGCACGGTTCTGTCGCTGCAATCACAAAAAGCACTGCATCTATTATGTTTGACCCTGCTATGGCTGTAGCCATGAGCATCTCATGCCCTGGCGCGTCAAGAATAGAAATACGCCTTACAGGCTTTGCTTCCTCTCCACATTTTGGGCATTTTTCGCTTGTTGTATATGCTTCTGGCCCGTCGCAATTCTCGCACTTCCTTATTATCGCATCTGCATAGCCAAGCTTTATTGTCATGCTCCTCTTTATGCTCTCACTGTGCCTATCAGTAAAAACGCCTGTTATTGCAGCAGTAAGAGTAGTCTTGCCGTGGTCAACATGCCCAAGGGTGCCAATATTAAGCTCGCTCTGCAGTAGCTCCAATCATTCACCCTTCTTCTCACTCTTCTTGAAGATCTCTTCTAAAGGCACAGAGCCGTACTCCACTATCACAGTGTTTATCTGGACTGTGTCTGGTGCTATTGTATTGCCCCGGATTAGCCTCTTTCTCCTCTCCCCTTTCTTAGGCTTTCTTATGCCCGGCCCCGAGCTAAGAAGCGGCCATGTCTTCCTCGTGCCTTCTATCTCTGCCCTTGAAGGGGCTCCTGTCTGGTCGCTGAGCCCTGTTATTTCGAGCTTATACCCTTCAAGCCCAATTATGGCTCCATCTATCTGCTCTTTTATCTTTCTTCCTAAAAGAAGCGCCTCCTTTTCTTTTGGCACATCCCGCTGCGCGGTCTTCCCTGTCTTCCTGTCTGAATAAACAATCTTCAAATAATCACCCTAAGCATCATTACCTATACATGCTTGTAGGCTCTTCCTTGAACCTCCTTATCCTCTCAGTCACTTCTTTTGGTATTGTCGGCTTAACTTCAGTAAGCGCCTTTTCAAAATCCTCTTTTGTGACATAGTCTCTATTTGCCCTTATTGCATTCATTCCTGCCTCTCTGCATATATTTTCTATCTCTGCGCCTGTATAGCCTTCAGTCCTATTTGCGAGGTCTGCAAGGTCTACGCTCTTGTCGAGAGGCATGTTCTTCGTATGCACCTTGAATATCTCTAGCCTTGTCTCTGCATCTGGCATTGGTATCTCTATTATTCTGTCAAACCTGCCAGGCCTCAAAAGCGCAGGGTCTATCGCCTCTGGCCTGTTTGTTGCAGCAAGCACAACAACATTCTTCAAGCCTGCTAGGCCGTCCATCTCTGTAAGAAGCGTATCCACAACGCGCCTTGAGACTCCTGAATCAAGTTCGTCCTCGCTGCCTCTTGCGCTTGCTATAGAGTCAATTTCGTCTATAAATATGATGCAAGGCGCAGCAAGCCTCGCTTTTCTGAATATTTCCCTTACAGTTTTCTCGCTTTCTCCAACATACTTGCTAAGTACTTCAGGTCCTTTTATTGATATAAAGTTTGACTCCCTTTCTGTTGCCACTGCCTTTGCAAGCAAGGTCTTGCCTACACCTGGTGGGCCGACGAGAAGGACTCCTTTTACAGGCCTTATGCCCATCTTCTCGAAGGCTTCTGGCTTTTTAAGAGGAAGCTCTACAGCTTCTTTAAGCTCTTCCTTCACCTTCTGCAAGCCACCAATGTCATTCCAATGCACATTCGGCCTTTCTACAAATACTTCCCTAAGTGCACTTGGCTGTATGTTCCTCAATGCTTCCATAAAGTGCTCTTTCTTTACCTGCAGCTCATTAAGGATCTCGCTCGGTATGTGCTGCTTGTCTATTATTTTTGGAAGTATTGATCTTAAAGTTGCCATTGCCGCCTCTCTGACTAATGCGCTGAGGTCTGCGCCTGTATAGCCGTGGGTTATATTTGCAAGCTCATCTAAGTCAACATCCTTTGCAAGAGGCATGTTCCTTGTATGTATTTGCAGTATCTCTTTCCTTGCATTCCTGTCTGGCACCCCTATCTCTATTTCCCTGTCAAACCTGCCAGGCCTCCTCAGTGCAGGGTCTATCGCCTCTGGCCTGTTTGTTGCAGCAAGCACAATGACCTGGCCCCTCTTTGAGATTCCATCCATAAGAGTAAGAAGCTGCGAGACCATTCTTCTCTCAACTTCGTTTGTTGCCTCTTCCCTCTTGGGGGCTATGGCATCGATCTCATCCATGAATATTATACTAGGGGCTTTCTCGTTTGCTTCTTTGAATATGGCTCTCAGCTTCTCCTCGCTCTCCCCGACAAACTTACTTACAAGCTCGGGACCTGATATCGAAATAAAATTCGCATCGCTCTCATTTGCCACCGCCTTTGCAAGCAAGGTCTTGCCCGTGCCTGGTGGCCCATAAAGAAGGACTCCTTTTGGCGGCTCTATGCCAAGCCTCTCAAAAAGTTCAGGGTATCGTATAGGAAGCTCTACCATCTCCCTTATCTTCTGTATCTCATTTTTGAGTCCGCCTATATCTTCATAATGGACTTCGCCTATCTTTACCAATGTCTCTGATACAGGTTCTTCCTTTACTATAAATTCAGTATCTTTTGTTACCCTTACTATTCCGTGCGGCATAACTTGCACAACAAGGAAATTGAATACTATCCCAAACATAGGTATTGGTACCACATCACCTTTTGACATGGGCTTGCCTTCCCACTTTCTTTTTGCATATTCTGCAAAATCAGGAGAAAGCGGCATCTTCTGCCCTGGTGGAGGCGCTATAACAACCCTAGTGGCATCTTTAACATCAGCCTTCGTGACAAATACCTTGTCACCTATCCCTACACCCACATTCTGCCTTAAATAACCATCAATCCTTATGAACCCCAGGCCTTCGTCGCTAGGATGAGCTTGCCAAACCACTGCTGCTGTCGACTTTATCTTACCTTTTATTTCGATTATGTCTCCTGAAACAACATCAAGAAGCTTCCTTGATTTTGAATCTATTCTGGCTATGCCTCTGCCAGAATCTGTAACAAGCGCATCTGCAACAGTAAGCTCTATACCATTAGGCATTCTAACCACCACAGTATAAAATGAATTTGGAGTATTTGATAATTAATATTAGCAAACAAATTTATATATACCCTTTATTATGCTTCAACTTTTGCCCTATAAATTGTGAGCTGAGCTCACTTTTTGAAAGCATGCGCAATTAGAAAAGCCCTTTGTAGAAGAATGAAAATATGTATGCTATAATAAGCATAAATGCCAGGCCTGTAATCAGCGAGACTATTGGCACTATTATAGAGAGAAGGATAAATATCACTGCAACAACCGATATGAAAATGTATTTGTTCCATCTTAGGACTTTGCTTCCATCAAGCGGATAGATTGGAAGCATGTTGAAGAAGGCAAGGAGTATGCTTATAAAAAGTACCATATTAACTGTATTTTGGAAGAAGGAGAGCTTAAACATATCGCTGGGGGAGAATGTCACAAGCACATTTGAGAGGAAATTAGGAAAAGCAAGCAAGCCAATTAAAAGAAATACAACAAAGATTGTGAAGTTTGTCAGAGGGCCTGCAATAGAGACAATTCCTTCTTCCCTTTTGGCAAACCTGCCATAAATCATTGTTGCTCCTGGAACGCCTATTAAGAATCCAAAAAAGCTTGTAATAAGGGTTATCGCTAAGCCGTAAGGGGAAGTCCTGAAACCTGCGATGGCCCCAAATCTTTCTGCAGTGTATTTGTGCATCAGCTCGTGCAATATGAATGACAGTGATACAGCTACAAAAGAGATAGGCAGAAAGTAAAGAAATATATAAAACATTGATTGAATATTTTGAATTCCCCCTATCATTACTAGAGAAAAAGCTAATGTTAGCACCAAATCTGCTACTAAAAGATCCTTCAATTCTTTCCTAGACGAGATGTTAGGCCTTATATAAAACTCCATGAACATCATTTAACTTCTATAAAATTAAAAACCTTCAGTAGATGATATTGGTATTGCAAGCTTCCTACCTTCTAGGCCCTTTTTAATTCCAAACAATTGAAAAGTTAATAAAGGTTAAGATGCAGATATTAATTATAGCTCCATCGTCTAGCGGTCAAGGATAACGGGCTCTGGACCCGTTGACGCCAGTTCGAATCTGGCTGGAGCTATAAATGTGTGATTTGATGGGAGAGGTAGAGTACAAGGACCATGTGATAGTTTGCGGGTATGGAATAGTAGGGGAAAGGATCGTTGACATACTTCTTGAGCACAACATCAGTGTTGTTGTCATTGAAATAGACCACAAGAAGGTAGAGCTGATAAGGGAGAGGGGCATACCAGTTATAGAAGGGGACGCAACAACCTCAAAAGCGTTGAAAGAGGCTGGCATAGCCAATGCAAAAGCGATCGCAATAGCAATGGATGACGATGCAAAAAACCTGTTCGCAACAATAACAGCAAAGAGTCTCAATGAGAATATTGTTATTGCAACAAGGGCCAACGATGAAGTTTTTGAAACAAAACTGGCAGATGCAGGAGCAAAGTTTGTCGCTACGCCGAATAGGTCCGCGAGCGATGAACTCTTCAATGAAATTACAAAAGGGCTTTAGATGGGAGAGATCGCCCAAGAGTCTGGAAATGTTATACTTTCTGCAGCAGTAATCTCAGGGTTACTAATCTTGTTTTCGGCGGTGGTCCTTATTTTTTTAACAGGAAAGGTGTACCTTAACCTGTACTACATCCTTGACACTTTTTTCGATCTGCAGAATAGCGTTGCAACATGGGACTTGGCTGAACTTGCCCTAGCATCCCCATTCGCCAAATTTGCTATAATCCTTGCAATAGTAGTTCTGGATAATGTAGGAAAGCTGCTTGTAGTGAGCTTTGTAATTGCTGCTGTCATAGACATAATTTCTTATGCCAATCTTGAAAAATACATTAGCATTGTGCATGCGAAGAAGATGAAGAACCATATCATAATATGTGGCTACAACAAGCTTTCAGAAAGGCTAATTGGAAAAATTCTAGAGATGAAAAGAAAGAAGCCAAGGATAGTTGTAATAGAGGGCAATGAAAGCAGTATTGTTGAGCTACACCATAGGCACATACCCGCTGTAGAAGGCAACTGCTTGGATAGAAGAAGCCTTAAGCTTGCTTCTGCCGATAAAGCAAAGATCATTGTTTTCACTGTACAGGGCGATGCTGAAAATCTAATGGGGGCTGTTGAAGCTAAAAAAATGAATAAAAACATAAAGATACTTGCCAGGGCCACAAAAGAAGAGATAATGACTAAGATGTATAGAGCTGGCGTAGATATGTGTGTCCTTCCAGAATACCTTACTGGGATAAGCATGGCGGAGTTCATCCTAAAGCAACTTCGGGTGAAAAAATGAGACTCAGAACAATACACAAGGTGCTTCTGATTGTTGTGCTTGTTTTGTATGTACTTTCTGTGACACTTATTCTCCTTATAGGCTACAGCCCATGGATTGCACTCACATGGAGTCTATTGACATTCATAGGTGCAGACTTCCCTATAGACTTTTCACTTCCAGATAAAGCAAACCCCCTTGCTTTCCTTAGTAATATCCTTAGCGTAGTTGGAAGTCTTATAATCACCATTCTCCTTACATCTCTATTCTACCAACTCCTAAGCAAAATCAATATCAGTGAAAAGATAATGCTGAGGCGCGTGAGTGCATTAAAAAACCATATAGTGATATATCCAGCCAACAGGATAGCAAGATATTTGGCTGAAGAACTTAAGAGAAACAGGCTAAGCTTTGTAATTCTCGATCCATCGATTAAGAACGTCCAAGCCTACCGCAGCGAAGGCATGCTAGCCATCAAAGGCGATGCTATCGATCCAAGCTCTCTTGAGAAAGTAAGGCTGAAAAATGCAGCTGGGCTTATTCTTCTGAGCGAAGATAAGATAAAAAATGCTCTCGCTGCAATAGCGGCAAGGAAGATAAATGGCAAGATAAGGCTCGCAGCTAGGGTAAGAAGCATCGACGACATAGGGAAGATGAAGAGGATAAGCATAAACTATATTATAATGCCGGAGGTTGCTGTTGGGGATGAGATAGGCAACTTCCTCCTAATGGCATGCAAAACTAGAAAAGCATGAAAGAAGTAAATATTATTAATATTTTATTACTTAAAGAAATTGTGCTTTTATGGTGGAAGGGGTAACAAAGACCAGTATAGATGCCTTGGTAGAGTATCTGAAATCCCACGGAGAAACAGATGCTCAGACACTTGCAAAAGCCCTTGGCGTGACAGAAACGCTGATAGAAGAGTGGTCCAACATACTAGAAAAGTCAAATGTAGTGAAGATAATCTACAGGGCAGGCAAGATGTATGTTGCACCTCTTACCGTAACTAAAGAAAGTGTAGAAGAGGTGCAGCACAGGATAGAGATAGAAAAGGAGAGCATAATAAACGAGGCGATGGCCCAAATCAATACATTAAACCAGCTCAATGAAAGGATCGAAAAGCTTAGCGAGGTTATAAAGAAAGGCGACGAGATACTTAAAAAGAGGATGGGGCCATTAAAAGGAGAGCTCGACGAACTTTATAAGATGTCAAGCATAGCTGAAAAAAGATACAATGAGGTAAAAAAGAAAAAAAATGAAATAGACACAATAGCCGAAAGGCTTGAGAAGGAAGCAAGAGGGCTTAAGGAGCGTGCCTCAAGCATAGAGAATTTTCACCTTAATATAACAAATGTTGAAAAGTTGATCCAGGACATACACAACAAGATAGGACTTATGCATGAGCTCCTTGAAGAAGAAGAAGCAAATAGAAAGAAGGCAATAAAGCAACTTGAAGAAAGCGAGAGGAGGCTTGCAAATAGCATAAAGGAAGAGATAGAATCTATAAATAACTTAATATTTGCAAATGCAAAGGAGCTCGAAGAGAGCAAAAGGATAAATGAAACATACAAAAAAGATGCTATAAGATTAAGGATGGAGCTTGAACAAAAAAGCAAGAAAATTTTGGAAGAAGTATCGAAGGATAAAGAAGAGGTAGGAAGATACTCTGAGCTTATAGAAAAAAGGTACTTAAGCTTGAAGTATGAGATAGATGAACTCAAGAAGGAGATAGGGGAAATTTCTAACATAAATGAGACTCTGAAAAGCGCACAAAATGCAATTAATGAAATAAACAAGGAGAAAGAGCCGCTGATTAATGCATTAAATAAGATACTTAATGAGGCAAAGAACATAGATACTTTATCAAAGGAGGATATTGTAACTAGCGCAAAAAAGGTTGAAGAGCTCAATAAAAATATCTCGCACACAAAGAAGGAGCTGAAAGACATAGACGAAAAGATATCCAAAGCGGACGAGGATATAGGAAACCTAACCAAGTGATTGTATGGCAGAGAATGAAAAGGTTTATGATGCGTATGAGCTCGATGCGCATGGTTTAAAGGTAAATGTAAGGATAGTTGAAAAAGGGGACTTTGTACCTATTTACGAAGTGACAATGCCAGGCATAGGAGAGGCAACAAAAATATTGCTAATTTCAGAGAGACAGGAGCTACTCTCGCTTGTCCCGATAGACCCAACAAGAATAGAAGACAAAGAGTATATTGCAGAGCTTACAAACAAGTATATAGAGGCTTCTGAAATAATAATCGACAAGTATCTGCCCGGCACAAGCAAAGAAGTTAAAAAAGCCCTCATTGCTTACATTATTAACATAATGCTTGGGCTTGGTGATCTTGAAGCTCCGCTTGCAGACGACAACCTTGAAGAGATAGCAGTGAATACCTCAAAAGAGCCCGTTTGGGTATTCCATAAAAAATATGGGTGGTGTAAGACAAACCTTGTCATACCAAGCGAAGAGATAATCTATGACGATGCACAGCAGATAGGAAGGAGAATAGGCAGGCAGATAACAAACCTTTCTCCTTTGATGGATGCAGAGCTTCCAGATGGTTCAAGGGTCAACGCAACCTTATACCCAATATCGCAGAAAGGGAATACAATAACAATAAGAAAATTTGGCAAGAATCCGTGGACAATGCCTGCTCTAATTGCGAACAAAACAATATCGAGCTACCTCGCTGCGCTTGTATGGCTGAGTATACAGAATGAAGTTAGTATGCTCATCTCAGGTGGAACAGCAAGCGGGAAGACGAGCTTCCTCAATGCGATGAGCATATTTATACCGCCAAACAGAAGGATTATTTCTGTAGAAGAGACTAGAGAGCTTACCCTTCCAGAATTCCTGCACTGGGTCCCTATGGTTACAAGGCAGCCAAACCCGGAAGGAAAGGGTGAAATTAAATTATATGACCTCATGGTGAATGCACTCAGGCAAAGGCCTGATGTAATGCTTGTCGGTGAGATTAGAACCAGAAGCGATGCAGAGACCTTGTTTGAAGCCATACACACAGGGCATGCAGTATATGGAACTGTTCATGCGGATGACACCCAGGATACAATAATAAGAATGACAAACCCACCTATAGATATACCAAAGCTTATGATAAATGCAATTGGAAGCATAGTGACGCTTTTCAGGCACAGGAGGCTTGGGATAAGAAGGGTACTGGAGTTGGGAGAAGTTACTAGAAATGGCGACGCCGCAGTGCTGTGGAGATGGAATCCAAGGGAGGATACATTTGTGCAGATAGGGGAGATGGCAAGGCTTGCTGACATAATAATGCTCTATGGCGGGTATACAAGAAGTGAAATGCTGCAGGAGATTGAAGAAAAGAGGAAGATATTGGAGTGGATGGTGAAGAATAAGGTATTTGATGTCGACGCCACCGGCTACATAATAGCAAATTATTACAAAGACAAGGAGCACGTAATTGAGATAGTAAACAAAGATACGCCTTATTCGAGTGAGATGTTCAAGAAGGTGTGATCTTGGAATATCAAGAGCTCAATGACCAAGGATTGCTGGATAAGGTAGATGGTATAAGTAGAAATACAAACGTAATAGAATTAGATTTGAATGAGATTTTGTCAAATAAATTAGAGATAAAGGAATATGATTATGCTGAGGCTTTAAGAAGGCTTACAGGCGTAGAAGCAAAAGAAGCCCCTAAGCCGGAAGTGCCTTTAGAAGCAAAAACCGTACCAAAAGCCCCTGAAAGCGAGGAAATACTTAGAGCTACAAAAGAGATAAAGGAATTAGTGGGTTCGTTTGGCAAAGAGTTTGAGAAAAATATAATGAAGGAAGTAAAAAGAATAAAAGGGGGGAAGTTTATATTGCCAACCCTCTCACTCCAAGACCAAATATCTGAGCTTGAGAAGATAAGCGAAGGAATCGATGAACAGGTATTCAGCGAAGAACAGATGAAAATAATTAAGGAAGAGGTAAGGGGCTTGGAGGAGAAATTAAAGACCGAAAAGATCTCGGTTTCCGATGAGTTCCAAAAGTCATTGATAGCACTGAGAAACCAAAGGCTTAATGAGGTAATTAAAAAAATCTCATAAGATTGAATTAAGGTTGTAAAATGCTTTGGAAGAAAAAGGTTATACAGCAAGGCGCCCAGCCTATTGGGTTTACCAAGCAGAAGAAGTTCCTCTTTTTCAAGATAAAATCAAAGCCCATTTATCCAGGCACTCAGCAATTGCAGGCGCAGGGAGCGCCTCAAACGCAAAAAATCTCTAAATTCCAGCTTTATATTGCAAGCATAGTGGCAAAGCACAAGGGGCTGGATATGGCTCTTAGAGACCAAGGTATAAAGGAAAGCCCCTATGAATTCGTAAAGAAAATGCTTGTCAATTCTATAATAGTTAGCGCAATGCTAACTGTCACAGTTTTCATAATGCTAATCCATTACAATTTCAGCTATGCTGAAGGGGCGCTTCTTTCCCTCATTCTAGGCATAGCACTTTTTGAGGTTTTCTTCAATAAATTTATTCAATATCCAATAGACAAAAGCAAAAATATAGGCAGGGAGATAGAAAAGAGCATACTCTTTGCAGCTAGGGATCTGGTCATCAGCATGAGGTCAGGGATGCCTCTATTCAATGCGCTGACCACAGTAAGCACAGGATATGGTGCAGCAAGCAAAGAGTTTGCAAAGATAGTAGAGCTTGTGCAGCTTGGCATGCCCATGGAGCAGGCGATAGATGAAGTGAGCAGCAAGAGCCAATCAAAAACATTCAAAAGCCTGATGTTACAGGCCTCTGTAAGCATAAAGGCAGGGGCAGATATTGTAGGCGCCTTGCAAGGCGTTGTAGATGAGGTAATGCAGGAAAGAATCATAGAGCTCAGGAGATATGGGCAGAGGCTCAATGCAATGGCTATGTTCTACATGCTTTTCGGAGTTATATTTCCAAGTATGGGCATAGCTGTGGCAGCAATATTGACCACTTTTATAAGCATCTTCACCGTAGATGAATCCACCCTCATATTCGCCCTTGTTGGAATTTTCTTCCTGCAGCTTATATTCCTTAACCTTATGAGGTCTTCAAGGCCGACGTTCGCTATGTGATTGCATGATTTCATTCGAAAAACTTGTGGCAAGAAATGTCGTTGTGGCTATCTCCAAGGAGCTTGACCTAGCAGGATCGAAGATGACTGTGAACAAATTCTTAGGCATAGCAATAGTTGGCGGCTTCCTTGTCCTCATTATATTGTCATATTCCCTTTTCTTCTTGAAATTCCATTTTGGCATAGCAGCTCTCGCAGGGGTAGGAGGGGCCATACTGTATGAAATAGTGCTTTACATGCTTCTTGAATTCAATATAGAAAAGAGGAAGAGTTTTGTTGAAAGTATATTGCCAGATTACTTAGAGCTTGTTGCTGCTAATGTAAGGAGTGGAATATCGCTCGACAAAGCAATGGTGCTTGCTGCAAGGCCAGAATTCAAATATTTTAGCGATGATGTGAAGCTTGTCAACAAGCAACTCTATGCTGGATCCACGCTTCAAAACGCGTTGATGAATTTGGCCAATAGGTATAGGTCGCTGCAGCTGAAGCATACTATAAGAATGCTTACTGAGGCTATACAATATGGGGGTGGAATGACAGACCTTCTGCACCAAGTGGCAAAAGATATAAGGAACCAACAGATAATACAGAAGGAGATTTCTGGGCAACTGTTCATGTATACTATTTTCATAGCATTTGCAGCAATAATAGGGGCGCCCACACTTTATGCACTAACAACTAAGATGATGACTGTAACAGACACTGTATGGGCTGGCATACTTGCACAGAATCCTGGAGGCTTGCCGACAACGGGCGTTTCGTTCCTAAGGCCAAGTCCACCAAAGATTACTATAAGCATGTATGAAGATTTTGCGCTTACTGCTGTTATACTCATAACAGGCTTCGGGGCATTTATAGTATCTGCAATATCGACAGGCTCTGTGATAAAAGGCATAAGGTATTTGCCTATATTTATATTAGTGGGGCTTGGGGTATTCTATATCGTTGGAGCTGTCATAGGTTCAATGTTCGCAAGCATAAGTGGATTATAGTAGTTATCCAACCAAGCCAAATGCTGATCGCTCATTGATTATTCCCCTAATTCCTAGCCCAATGTTAGGATATGCACCAGATAATGGAGGGTAAAAAACATTATAAGCTGTGCCGTTGTTGCCCAAGCCGCTATAATCGTTGGCATTGCCCAGCAATGGGTACCAAAGCACAATGTGCTGCAAATCAATAGGCGTGCCAGTGATCCCACTCTTATAAAGAGAGATTATTTGAGATTTTGATAAAGAAGTATTGTAAAATTGGTAGTTCGCCATTTTTCCGCTAAATGCCGCTCCACCATCGCCACAGTTGGTACCATCTGAAGCACCAAGAGGATAGTACATTTGTGAAGTTCCGCCAGGCACACTTCTTGTACCAACTCCGGAACCCATGTAAACGCCATTTATATAGCCAGAGTAGTTAAGCGAAACTCCATTGTAAGAAAGCGTCATCATAATATTGGACCATGAATTGAGAGGTATGGGTCCAAGGTTAACGCAGCCCAAACCCCATACTCTTATGTATACATTCCCGTTTACAAGATCTATCCATGTATCATGCCATCCTGAGTTAATAGAGCCTTGGCCAAGCTCATCAACAATATCCCCATTTGAGGATGATGGATTCACCCATATCGAGATTGTAGCTTGCTGGATAGCATTATTCATAAATGCAAATCCATTGCTTTGCATGATATAACCGCTACCACTAAAGCCGGCAACATCGAAATTCTGTGAGGTTTCAAGAGGCAATTTGCTGATATACAAGGCAGATTTGCAGTTAGTTCCGCTTATGCAAGAAAGGGTGCCTGGCATAGGATAAGTTTTAGGTGTTGATACAATATATATTGAATCTCGTGTGTAATTTAGTGGTGAAGAATACGACACCGCTGTTGGTAAACCATTGTTTCCAAACCCGCTATAATCATTTGCATTGCCATTTAGAGGCCACCATCCAACAAGGCCTGCATTGCTTATGGGCAAGCCTGCAATGCCTTCCTGGTAGAGCTGCTGGACCA
>JBAMLI010000066.1:0-5097 GCA_039793645.1 archaeon | reverse complement strand
AGGTAAAGGGAGCGGTAGAGGATGCCCTGAGGATAAGGGATGAAAAGATAAAAGAGAAAAAATTAAGGAATTCATGGCAGGTACAGGTCCTATCGGAACATTATACTTCCCCACTGTATGATAGAAGTTTGCCGAGGGATCTTTATTTTAAATTAAAAAAAGCTAACCATATATACTACGTGACTGCGAGCGACCTGGAAGAAATGGACGAGTTTTTTGCTGAGCCGGGTTGGAAGATAACAGAGGAAGGGAAGAAAATACTCCGTGAAGAAGCAGAAAAAACTGCCACCCCTGAAATGCTGGAAATGGTCAAAAAAATAAGGGCAGAAAGGGAAGAAAATGCAAGGAAAGAAAAGGAAAAAGAAAAATTAAGAGAGGAGATGAGAAGGATATTGAAGGAACTTGATGAAATAGAAGCTACCGCCACTCTTGCTCCCAGACAAAATTTTCCATCCGGCGAAATGGTTGATGACCCGAGGCATTCATGGCAGGAATATGATGCATTCGGTGGGGGGCATGTCTACGTTATTGACGAGAAAAAACAGTATATTTACTTTATACTGAATAATGGAAGGGACGGTGATGACTGGTCCAGGAATAACATCATGACGGGGGGTGCTGGAGCAATCGGATGGGTCGTTCCATACAATGAGGAAATTGAAAAGAAGCTGAGGAGACTAAAAGAAATATACAGTGAACTGCATCTCTTTGAATAAGTTTTTATAATCGGATAGAGCGTGTTCTGTAGACGTGTTTTATAGATCGGGATCTGAGGTGATAAAAATGGACAGTATTTTAAAAGAATATGATGAATTTTTAAAAGGGTATAGGGTAAGGGACCTTCTTGACAGGATTGAGGACTGGAAGAATGAGATAAAGCACAGCCCCGCCTTTGACAAATTTTATAAAAATGTGGATCCCAGCAGGTTCTGGGCCCAGCCCTACAAGCCCAGGATGCTTCCCTACGGCAATCTCCAGAAGAGTATTGTGAAGAAGACGCTCGTCTCGTTCTTCACCAGTGACAGTCCCGTAATCTACTATGGTCCGTTCGGTTCCGGCAAGACCGTCCTGGGCGAGGCGTCAGCAAACGTGTATTACGGGCTTCTGAGCGAGTATGCGGACATTCCAGAGTTCAGCAGGTACTACATGGTATATCAGATGAACAATGCCAGCACAAAGAGCCAGATCTGGCGCGGGGACATGCCCGCGGGGGAGAAGGGCATGCTTACCATCAAGTCCTTTCCCATGTTCCTGATGCATGCATATGTGATGGGCAATGTTGTATCCCTTGATGAGTTCACTCAGGCCCCGGAGGAAATCCAGGGCTGGCTGAACAGCATAGTGGAGGTGGGCAGTGAGATAGACACGCCCTACGGGAGGATCCCCGTGAGCCCCGTAAAGAGGGTGGTAATAATATTCAATCCCGCAGTCATAAGCAACACGGCAAGGGATCTTGCCTACAGCATAGAGAACAGGGCAGGGAGGAAGATACCCGTGGAAATGAGTCCGAGGGAGGACGTGGTTGAGATTCTGAGGAACGTACTGCCGGAGGCCCCGGATTTCCTGAGGCGTTATGTTGCCTCCCTTGTGGCTGAGGCGAGGGAGAAGGGCTCCAGGAGTTCCATAAGGACCGCACTCAGTCTGGCAAAACAGTTGAACATTGAGTTTTCCGACCATAAAAACTTTGACAGGATCCACGAGGACCTTATTAACATGCTCAACCTCGACCCAAAGGCGTTTGTTTATCGCGTTTCCGGTCGCCTCCTCCTGAAGGAAAGCGATGTGATGGCCATACTGAAGCACGCGGACTACAGGTCCTTCATTTCCCTCCTGAACCAGTACGGCCTGAAAGACTTCCTTGAAACCGTGAGGGAGGTAATGCAGGAACAGGACTGGAGCGGTCAGAACTTCTTTGATCTTCTTCCGTGAGGTGTTTTCCGGTGAGAATGATCATAGACCTTGAGAGGATCTTTCCTGAGATTTACAGGGACCTGAAGAGCAGGGGCTACCACGTGGTGGCATTTCTCTCTGACGATGGCAGGAGTTATACGAAGAAGGTGGGCAGTAAATCCTTTATCATAAACATTACCCCGCCGTTGGAGATGGTTGAAAAACTGAAGAATCATGGCTTCTATTTCGATGGCATTGAGGATTTCCTTTTCCTGAACCTCCTCAGGCATGAGCTCTACCACATATACTTTGAATACAGGACCCCCGAATATTACCTTGGCCTGCTTAACATGAATATCAAGGACACCGAGCTACTGTGGGATATTTTCAACGTGATAGAGGACACAAGGATAGAATCATACATAAACAGGAGGGAGTTTGTAAGGCTCCACGGTATATTCTTCCTGAATATTCTCATCCACCTGAAGGAGGGGAACTTAAGTTATTCCGACCCCATTGTTTTCCTCAAGCTTCTCTCTGGGTACAGGACCGAGGTAAAATACCTCATGATAAGTACGAGGAACAGGGAGTTCATGGATATTGCCCAGAGCTTTACAAAGATAAAGTTCTCCAGCCCGGAGAACCTCGCAAGGCTGGGTTTTTACATCTACAACAGGCTCATCAGCATGAAGGATCTCAAAGATCCGTTTGAGGATTTCATCAAGCAGTTTCTGACAGATCTCTCCGGCATTGTTCTCATGCCTGACGGGAGCGAGCACCCCGAAGAACGGTACAACGGGTACAACGGCGCGGATGAGGGCGAGGGGGAGAACCAGGAACAGGGGGAGCAGGGGGATCAGGGATCGGGGGGATCAGATGGTCCTGAGGAGGGGCAGGAGGAGCCGGAGGAAAACGGCGAAGGCGGGGGTTCCGGAGACGCGGAGCCCGGCGAGGACCAGAGGGACGGTGGTGCCGGGTCCGGTGCCGTGAAAGGGGAGGTCAGTGATGCGAGGGGTTCCTGTCCCGGGGGTAATTCAGGGGGGCAGGAGGCCGGAGGCAGTGGCGTGGACATTGACGGGCTTATCAGGGGCGTCATTGAAATGATAAAGGAGACCGTCCCTCCCATCAGCGCTGGCAACTTCAACGGCTATTCCCCCGGTCCCGGGCTGGACATACCGCCATCCGGGGAACTCGGCTACATTCTCTCCGTGATGGAAGAGTACAATCCATCCAAAGATATCAGCACGCTTATAAAGCTCCTTAAAAACAGAGGTGAGGTATCTTCCGAGGAGGGTGATTTCAACCCGGGCATGGCCCCCTACATATACAACAGTATATTTCTCGGCTACCCCCAGCTGTATTTCAGATCAGGCAGGGTATACCCTGACCTCGACCTTGTAATACTCGTTGATCAGAGTGGGTCGACTGCGGATGAGATGGAGGAGATTGCCAACTTCACGGCCCGTCTTCTAATTCTCGCGGACAGGTACAGCAGGCATGCACCCTTCAAAATTCATACCGCAGTGGTGGGTTTCGGTGAAAACACCTTCCTCTACAAGGACTTCAAAACGCCACTTGAGAACGTCACCCTTTATCCCCGTGCGTTCGGTGGCACGCCCCTATACAGTGCCCTTGACAGGCTGAAGGAACTCAGGTATACAAAGTTCACTGCGGTTGTGGTGGTATCCGACGGTATTTTTCCTGAAAATGAGTACAACTACGAGGTGAAGGAGAAGTACCGTTTCCCCATATATCTCATAACCACGGAACATGAGCACCATGAGTTTTTTGATGGGTGCATAAGGCTTAAGGACTGGGGTGAGACCTATAGGGGCCTTCTGGAAATAATAAGGTCCGTGTTGAGGTGAATATTATGGCCGTACTTATATGTCCCGAGGGCAGGGAGGTCCAGGTACAGAAGGTTGCGGGGGTGGAATACTACACACATCTTGACGATGGCACCCCCTGCAACTACCTGAATTCCCTGGGCCCGGATTCCATAAGGAGTATCATAATGGCGATGGAGAAGGAAGACGAGTACCTTCTCAGCCAGAAGATAATAATGAAGCAGGTGCTGTTCAATGATCTTTCCATGTATTTTGACCTGCCCCTCAGCCTCAGGAACTACCGCGGTGTTCTCCTGTACAACTGTGAGGTTCTTTCGCACACCTATAGGTTACCGAAGATGAGGGAGCTCATAAACATGAGCCTAAAGAAGTTCAACCCATCCCTGAATGCCAAGCTCGTGCTCCTTGACATATTCATCAGGGACCTTGCCGTGGAGCCCATAGATTCGCTGATCGGCATTTTCCCCGGCAACAGCAGGTACGTGAGGCTCTACGGTATAGACAGCACGGAGTCGAGCGTTTACTACAGCCTTGACCTCAACTACTCCCCTGACGTGATGCTGAAGTGGTTCCCCCTTGTATACACATATACTCCGTTCATGTTCTACGGCAACCGTCTGGAGTTTCTTTACAACTATCTTAAGATACTTCTCTACAGGGGCAGGAAGGACCGCCAGGTTGCCATGGCCTTCAGGGATCCCGAGTTCAGGAAAAGGGTGCTGGAGATGAAGAGGAGGAATTTCAACCTCGTTTATCTGTACAGTTTGAGCGAGGATAGGGCTTTTAGGAAGGAACTTGAAAATGTGATAAAGGGTTGGAGGTGATGGAATGCTTCTGGAATGTAGGATTTGTGGTAGGTTAATCCCATTTGAAAGGACAAAGGAACTTGAATATAATGTGGATGCAACTGTAAATGGCAGAAGGATGTCATGTGTCATAAAGAAGACCGTAGAAGACTCGTACATTGTCGCGCGCGATAAACCGCCAGAAATCTCCGAGCCAAAGATAAGTTTTGAGATAATATGCAAAAACAAGGACGGTGAGATTAGGTTAGATGACATAAACAAGCTGAACAATATAATATGGAATTCCGGAAGTTATAGGGTTAAGATGAGCGGTTACTGTGAAAAGTGCAAGGAATACACGCATTCAGAACATACCGGGGTGATCTGATGGGTGTAATGAATCTAAACAACGAAGGGGTGGATAACGTAATTGAGCATATAAAATTCAAGTTTACGAATTATAATGCAATCCTACCGAGGGTAGAGGACTATATAATAATTGATGATAAATACATAGAATTTTCACTCAATCTATCCGATGTGGAGAAAAAATGCATACTGGATGCACTTTCAGG
>JBAMLI010000065.1:9145-35486 GCA_039793645.1 archaeon | reverse complement strand
GACCCTATTACAAATCCTAACATATGGAAAGAGCTAATTACAACAAAGATGAATATAGAGAATTATACAAAACTGTTTGGCGGCTTCCCATCATATTATTGCTCTACAAATGATTCGATAGTTTCTAAATCATCTGTATGTTCCTATATGCCTGAAGTAGAGTACATGAATCCACCAGTATATACAGAAGCAGATGCATTCAAATATCTTGAAAACCTTGGCTCACCGCAAATAATGCCTATCGAATCTGCACTCTACTCAACATCTTCTGGCAATATGCCAGCCCATTACAATTTGTGCTCCAATCCAAGTGCTGCAATTTCAAATGGGCTTGCATGTGGAAGCTTAGTGCCAAATCAGATAATTCCAAATTCAAACAATATGTTAAGCGGCATTGGCAATCCTCAGTTTTTCAGTATATTTGGCATTGCCGAAAGCATAAATAGCAAACTCTCAGGATACTCCCTTATACCTTACACGTATACCTATACTGTCACTCAAAGTATCTCAGGATCTCCAATCTCAGGTAGTGGATGCAGCCCTCTAAATCTTGTTATCTCAAGCACTAATACTGTTTACTCATATGCAATTATCAATAGCACCTCAAACAACTTTGCCTCTCTAATAGAGGGTGGTGATACATACCTTAGGTTCAGTAGCAAAAAATACTACATTCCAAATCTTTCTGATTATGGAACAATAATCCCCAAAAACATCTTCTTCAACATGCTGACAAGCAGGAATTTTACAAACATATATGTGAATGTGACAAGCTTCAACGGCCTCTATCAGACAATAGTAAATGGCTCAAAAACTGCTAATTTCATAATAAATACATACTCGCAAGGCACCTATCCGGCATTCTCAACAATCTCTTCCGCCCCCGAGCCATCAACCCTTTTTGGAGAAAATGCAATACAGCTTCTGTTGCCAAATGCTTATATGTTCTTTGGATACAGCGCTAGCAATCCTCTTAGTAGAACAAAGGCTAGCATGTATTACTCGCCACGTCCAGTCCCTTCCCTCATTAGCCTCTTTGACTGGTACAAGGTAAGGCTATTCACTGATCCTTTGGATGTATACTTGAACCAATCGAGCTTTACGCCAAAGGGCTCTACGGCTTCATTTAATGCAAGAGGCTACACAAGGCTGATCTTTGTGTTCAATGATAGGTTCAACAATACAATTTATGCACCACTTGATGCAGACATAGCAAACATAACCTCGATACAACTCAAAGTTAAACCTGTAGTAAGTCAATACAATGCAAACCAGACAACGCTTTATATCACAGGCAATGCCACATATTTCGATGGAGTTAAATATGTGCCTCTTGTAGGCAACTCTATTTACATTTACTTCAACAACAACATAAACTATGCCCAATACAATGCAATCCAAGATCCTATAGATTCTATACTCTGTGCATATTCGGGCACATCAAAGTGCAATCTTGCAAACCCAGCATTTACAAGCCTTTCATCTAATACTGACGTAATAACATACTATCCGCAATATAATTCGATGGGCGAATGTAACCCGCCACCTACCGCATTATTTAAGCCAGTGTCCTACAACTGCAATATCTATGGGAATGGCCTGCCGCAGAGCTGCAATTCACTTAATGTAAACGGCAAGAATGTCGTGCAGTGGTGCGTACCAATGTTTTCAAATGGCACAGGCATATGCACTTCGCAGATAGGGCTTATGGGAATAGTGACTACAGACCAGAACGGCAATTTTGCATTTACGACGAATGCCTGTGGAATTGGAAGCGCTTCTATAACTGCAACATTTTATGGCTATCCTTACAACGAGCCAATAACAGTTACGCAGCCTTACCTAACTGATTCTGCAACGCTTTACTATGATTATGGCGGCAATAAGGTGAATAATCCTCCTCAGCTTGCTACTTTCCAAGTTGTGAACTATTCATGGTCTCCAAATCAAACTACAGTAAGCCCAGTGCAGCTGGGAATGGCAGAGCTCTCATATGGCAGCGTAAGCCTCTCAGAAATAGCCGTAGCTGCTCTACTCTCAATGCTTATTATCCTAATAACCTCAAAAATAAAAGGGCAAAAATAGTTAATTATTTATATCAAGATCTACCCCATATAATTTGATGATGAGCCTATTGTTTTCACTGGGGGCCATAAATGCCTTCATACCATTAATAATAATACTTATACTCATAGTCGCAGCAGCCGGTCTGATGCGTGGCTATAATATATTTGCATTGCTGGGCTTATCAGCTCTTTTGGGAGGTGCAGGAAGAGGCACATTAGCAAATAAGCAGGTTAGTAAATCTACAGATATGGTAAGGAAGAATGCCCCTCTTGAAAAGAAACTTAAATCCCTGAATAAAAAGGCTGGTTCAAAAATAGTGGGAGCAGTATCTTATACAAAGCAAATATGGAGGGAATATATATTAGCAATGGCAAACGGAGTACCAAGAATGCAAGCACTTAAAATTGCAAGAGAAAACGTCTCTTATAGGATAAAAGTAGATAAAATAGGCGAAAAACAGAAAATCGTAGATAACTTAAATAATAATATCAAAAATCTTAAAGCATCCGCTACTTATAGTACTCATCCAGCGATGAAAAATTTATTCACAAATTTTGATACTCACTACAAAAATGCGGAAACTCTTTCTAAAGAGATCCAAAATCTTCAAACTAAACTAGAAAGCACTTATGATCCTGCTAAAAGGCAGCTTATAATAAGTGATTTAAACAGCAAAATTAAGAGCTATAATACCGAAGTCAAACAAATAGTCAAAACTATAGAAAAAGGACAGATAGACATGTTTAAAAGAATGGCAGCGGGAGTAGGAGTTGGTGCGAAAGGTTTAATACGCATGAGTACAACTAAGGTACCAAGCTCTGGAACCGTAATAAATGAACTACACGTAATGAGAGAAATAAATAATCTAGTAAAGCTTAAAAATAAAATTAAAAATATGAAGACGTAAAAAATAAAAACAAAAAATTGCTAGTCATCGTCTTCTATTCATCTTCCTCTTCTTCATCTCCATCTTCTTCCTCTTCTTCTTCCTCTTCATCTTCCTCTTCCCATTCGTCGTTGTCAAAGTCTTCATCATCTTCTGCCATATCAAACACCGCTTTTGCTTTTTGAAATTGAATAAGAAAACATATATAAACCTATCTATAATTTTAGGCTCCTTTTGCTTTCAGCTTTTCTATTGCTGGTAAAATTTATATTTATTAGTCTTTAATTTATTTCAGGGCTCGTGGCTCAGTAGCAGAGCGTCCGCTTTGCAAGCGGAAGGTCGCGGGTGCGATTCCCGCCGAGTCCACATGGTAGTGGTTTGAAGCTGTGGCCGTACACTGCGGAAAATAATCTAATAGGTATAAGTGGAATTTTTATAAGTTGGTTGAATGATCCCAAATATAGATCCAAGAGCTCTTAAAAGCATGATGGACAGGCTCGGAATAAAAAGCAAGGAGGTAAGCGCGAAAAGGGTGGTCATAGAAGGTGAGACAAGCGACATAATAATAGAGAATCCGCAAGTTACCTTAATTGAGATGAGTGGAAGCACAATATTCCAGATAGTTGGAAGCCCTCACCACAAAGAAAAAAGCTCAAAGGTAGAGGTAAGCGAAGAAGACATAAAATTTGTCAGCGAACAGACAGGAATAAAGGATACTGAGCTTATCCGTAAAAAGATAGAGGAGTGCAATGGCGATTTGGCAGAAGCGATACTTAAGCTCAAGCCTAATAGTCAATCTTAAATATTTGGACAAAAGGTATGCCCGCAACCTTTTTTATTTCTTCCTCTTTTGCTAAGCCTTTCTTCACTATTATCTTTGCTGACCTTTCTCCAATGATGTTTGCAGAGTAGATCTCATCAGGGCTGATTTCAATCTCTTCTTCTTTAAGGAGCTCACCTTTGTAAAAATTAGCATATTTCTCCAGGTCTATCTCAATCTTACCTTCCTTTATAACCTTTCCAATAAGCTCTTCGTCGCACATTGCTATAATATAGCCATGCTCTGTTGGATAGCGCTTGAAGTAAATCATGCTTCTCCATTTGCATGCGAGTTATAAAAGCTTTTTCTTCCATACACCTTTGTTGATTTAGCCAGACCTTTTCAACAAAGCTCTTCCATAAGCCTTGCTGGCATAGAGGTACATGCCTATCATCATTATTATGTTTGTACATATTATTACTGTAAAAATAAGGTCCACAAATCCAGGTATTGTCATTCCCAGTGCAAGAGGCATTGTGGCTACGATTGTCGGAGACAATCCTCTTGCCACATCAAACAGTGCAAAGGTCTTTTCTTCTTTGTATCTCTTTTTGTCAAACAAGCTGTCAATCATTGGCATAAAAAGATAGCGAATGCAAAAGATCAAAAGCGCCACAATGAGGGCTACAGAAAGGAGCCAAATGTCAAATTCCTCAACGCTTACAAGGAGCCCTATGTAGAAAAAGAAGAAAGTGCTTACAAAGAAAGTAATCTCCCTTTGGTAATCTTTGATGTGGGCAAACTCCTTCCTTATATCATATGTGTATCTTTTAAGAAATGGAGAAAGCTTCGGTATGTTAATGAGGAATATCCCAAAGACAAATGTTGCCACTGCACTGCTCAGGCCTAAATTCTTTTTAGCGATAAAAGTTTTTAGCATTTAGCCATATTTATAGAAGAAATAAAATGTAGAGCTGTACAAAATAGAGTACCAAAACAGCCAAATGCTTCCTGAAAAATTGCTGGTTATAAGCGCGAAGATGCCAAGCCAAAAGAGGCTGGCCGAGAGCGCAATCTCGGTTGCTGAATTCCTGACAGCGCTTACGAACCTGCTGTAAGCCTTTTCGCCTCCCTTTACCCATTTATAGCTTGGATTTGACTTAAGCATAGCAGCTATAGCTGCCTTTGTCCTTATCACTGCGAGCGCAAAGTTGAGGAGAAAGATCATTACCCCATAGCTGAAGGAGCCAAAGTATATCCTTGAGACTATTACTGGCGCAAGGAAAGAAAGCAATAGGGCCAATACACCATACAACTCAAGGTAGAATTTGAAGTAAAGCGGGTTGAAGATATAGTTCCATGACTGCCTTGTGAAAGGGAAATTGGAAAATACTATCAATATTGAAAGCAAGGTGAATAGAAGAAGTACCACAGAAAGGTAGTTAAGGCCGAATCCCAGGCTTATGTAATCTGTGTGCTCTATTAAGCTGAGCCTTTTGCCTCTAGCCTTCTTTAGGTAATAGCCCAAAAATTGGGTGCCGCCATAGTTGTAGCGCCACTGCTGCCTCGCAAAAGCGCTGAATTTCTTTATAGGCCTTCCGAGCGCATAGATTTTTGGGACATAAATGCCTTTATAGTCCTTCATTTTAGCTTCAAACGAGAAGAAAGTATCCTCAATTACATATTCAGGGAATCCCCCTACAGCTTCAAGCGCACTCCTCCTTACAATTCCGCACGACCCCGCAAATATTGAGGTGTTATGCGATGCGCGTGATGGCTGGATAAATGAGAAAAAGAAGCTGTTGAAAAGGTTTATTGAATCTGCAAAGAAGTTGTTGTTGGCGTATCTTTTTTCTGTTTGTACATATCCAACCTTTGGATCATCAAACATTGGCACTAAATCTTTGAGAAAGTTTTTGTTTATCAAATATTCATCTGCATCAAATATGCAGATAAGGTCTTCGTTAGATTGCTTCAGAAAATTGTTTAAAGCGCCTGCCTTGAAGCCCTTCCTTTCATTGCGGTGGATGAATGTAAATCTATTCTTCATGGCTAACTTCCTAAGCTTTTCTGCTATCTCTGCATTGGTTGAATCATCTAGGAGGTAGAAATTTATCTTGTCCTTAGGGTAGCTAAGCCCTTTAAGCTTCTTCATGGTAGTCTCTACCATCTTTGGCTCTTCATTGTAGGTTGGCACGACTACAGCAACTGTGTAGTACTTTTGTATTTTTGTGGGCTTCCACTGCTTCTTTATCAATTTTTCATAGAAATATGAGTCGTAGTATGAGAACGCAGCCATTGTGTTGAAAAATGCCGCTATTACAGTAAGGAGGAGGAATATAACTGATATAACAATCATTGATAAGTTTGTTGAAATGGTGATGAGGTATACGGAAAAGCCTATGCTTACTACATCAAGGAGAAGTATAGTGGGTATTGTTATAAACCTTCCAAGCCACTCCTTATCCACTTCATCACCGATATTTAATATGATAGTTTTCTTTTTATTTTTATACTTTTATATTTTATATGCCGGAGTGGCGGAACCAGGTAACGCGCCAGAATGTGGCGAAACTCGAGATCTGGTTGCCTTTTGGCATTCTGGGTTCAAAATAACTCGCGTTATGAAAATCCCAGCTCCGGCGCCTTAATGAATTCATTTAGCAATACTGTAGCATATGAGCCTGCTGGCAGTGAGAAGTCAACCTTGACTTCATCATTTATTGAATATGAAAAGTCCCTGAATGGCGCAAAGCAAGCTCTATACGAGCCCTTTACACTCAACTCAGGCATGCTTTTTATCCTAAAGTCCTCTTTCTTAATGCCCATCTCTTCCATAACTTCCTTTTCGTAAGGGCTTATCTCCTCCTCTTTGCTCTCATACCCTACTAGCACAAAAAGCGGAAAGTAGCCTTCTAATCCAATCACCCTTTTTTCTATGTCTGGGAATCCGTAGCTGTTGGCCTTGCACGAAAGCTCATCCCTTCCTAGCTCTATGTCATTGTTTTTTATCCTATTTTCAAGGGCTTTGTTGAAGATGTAGTCTTCAACAGCGTGCACAAACATAAGGCTTATTCCGCGCGGCAATTTCCTAAGGGCATTGGCGCAGTTGTTGTACCTTGCCATGTAATCTATAACACTCCTTTCATATCTCAAATACTTCGGAAAATATTCTAGCGCCTTCTTGAAATCTTTTTCTTCGGCAAGCCTCCTTCTTGCTTCTATTGCAAGCTCATTCTTCTCATTTCTTGTAGAGGTGAGGTACTCCATCAGGGCGCCCTCAAAGTCTCCTTTAATTATCTTCATCCCTATTATATGGTTGTTGCCCCTGAAGCCAAACCTCTGCTTGTCGAAATAGTTTGGGAAGATGTTGTTGAGCTCGTCTAGAATGCCTTCGATTGCATTTCTATCCTTGCTTGAGCCCTTTATCTTTACTGTGAAAGAATTCCCAAGAAGATCGCCCATTTTTATCCCTTTATCGCTTTCCCACGAGCCATTTATCGATATGTCTTTTATCCTAATTTTCTCAAGCTCCTCTGGTTTTACCCCAAATATGCTTGCAAGCTGCACTGTAGTCGCTATCCTGTCTTTTAGCCCTGCATAGCCTATTGATTTTTTGCCACGCCCAAGCCTCTTTGCTATTGTGATGAGTGCCTCTTGGGTATTCCAATTCTTCTTCTGCAAAACAAAAACAGAGAATTTTCCAGGGGTTGAGGCAAAGCTATACTTTTTGTCAAGCTCGAGTACAATTCCATCTTTTGTTATCTCCCTTACTATAAAGTCGTCAGCGTTGCTTTTTATTGAGCCTCCTATGCCCCTTCCTTTTGATAAGCAGAGCATCTATTCACTTTTTGACATTTTTCTTGTTGAGCCTTTTTGGATCAGTAATGTTGAAGTATATGTCAAAGAACCAGTTCAAATTGCCCTTTAGCACCTGCCATGCCAGATATTTCATGCCCAGCTTCATCATATACTTCATTGTAGAAGGCCTCGCCTTTACGACAGGTTCATCGTACGAGCCTATGACAAATGTCGCCTTATGGTAGCCGAACTCAAACGGGCAGTTTGTCCTGCCGTTGAATCTTGCATCTATGCCGTGGAGCCTATCCTTGACGACGCCTGCTTCTAAATGTGCAGTGACAGCTGATTTTGAAGTCTGTATGTTTGTCGCATCTCCGATGCAGTATGCATCATCATAATCTCCTACAGTGAGCTTGAACTTGTCAGTCTTAATAAATCCATCTTCATCAGAAAAGTTTTTTACTATGCCCTCCCCTACATGTGGCGGCACTATAGCTGCAAGGTCGTAATGGACCTTGTCCCCTTCTATCGATGTTATCATCTTATTTTTTGCATCTATACTCTCTATGTCAAAGAATGTCATTATATTTATCCCTCTTTCCTTCATTATGGGCTCGACAATCTCATTCATCTGCTCCGCCGGATAAGCGCGCGGGAATGGGGTGATGAATGTTATCCGTGTCTTTTCTTTTAGCTTGCGCTTGTTTACATATTCTTCAAACAAAAATGCGGCTTCATTTGGGGATGGCGGGCACTTGTATGTGGGGTAAGATATGCCTATTACTGCGTCCCCTCCTGAAAAGCTTTTCACCTTGCTCCAGAGCCTTTGGGCCCCTTCAGTAGTGCTGTGGAAGTCTCCAAACTCGTTGAATAGATCAAGATGGCCCGGAATCCTAGAATAATCCCCTCTACTCCCAGTATCAACAACAACATAGTCATATCCTAGCTCTCCGCCATCAAAAACAACCTTCCTTTCTGCGAGATCTACGCTCTTCACTTCTTTGTTTATAAAAGTTGCGCCATGTGGCAAAAGCTTCTTCTTCTCAATCTTCTTCTCTTTTGCCCCTGAGAATGCTATATGAAGTTGCCATGGCTGAAAATAATGAATAGCAGATTTGTCTATCAATGTAACTTCAAAATCCCTTTTGAGATAGTGCGAGAGTATTATGCCTCCATCTCCGCATCCTACTATGACTACCTTCTTCCTTTCTTTTTTAAGTATAAAAATCACCAGTCTATCTGTTTATTACCTTTATAGTAACCTTTATTACTCCATTTTCCTCCTTTATCTCAAGTATCTGGTTTTTTGTCTTGTTTGCCCAAGCCTTTGCATCTTCTTTTATGCCAGGGTCTGTAGCCCAAACCTCAATAATATCGCCCACTTTTGCTTCCCTATACGCTTTTGAAAGTTCAACTATAGGCCCTGGGCAGCTCGAGCCCCTTGCATCTACTATTTTCTTGTTGTCCATTTAAGCACCTCATATGAAAAGCGTCTCACCGCCATCCGCTTTTTCTAGGAATGTTGCTGCGCCAACTATATCATCGACAAGCTCATTCATATCCTCTTTTTTCAGCCCCATTACCCCTGCCATTGTCGAGCAAACATAGACCTTTGCCCCCATACTTTTTGCCTCTTTTAGCATTTCCTGCCAAGGCTTTGCATTCATCTTCTTTAGGCCGTTTAAAAGAGCTGGGGCCATATCCTTGAATTCATTTGGAAAAGGCGGCTCCTTCGCATTTTTTGTAAAGCTTAGCAGCGCCCAGCCTGTTACAAATATATTTACTTCAAAGCCCATTGCAGTAGCAGCCTGTGAAAGAATACCCAAAGGCAAAAACTTGTCGGCTGTGCCGCTGAACATTATTATAGAAAGTTTGCTTTTCTTCCTTGCCATTTTACCACAAATTTTATAATGATATTAACTTTTTAAATCCTTCTTTTTGCAATTCTGCTTAGAGCGTGCAGAGCTAAAAAGCTAAAAAGCAAAGAAATATAAATAAATAATAAATATTATCTATTGTTGAATAGAAAAGGTGTTGGAATGGTGAGCAAAGAAAAACAGGTTATTGTAGTCGATCCGGAGTTGTGGATGAATAGGCATCTCCACTATCAGGAGAGGCAGTCTGGTTGGAAGATCTTTACATCACTCTACTGGAGCATATACATACTCTTCGTAGGCACTCTTCTAATCTTCTACCAATCCCTAGGGCTTACGATCACGTTCTTCTTCGGCGTGAGCATGTTCCTCTTCTCCCTAATGCTGATAATATATGGCTTCACAACATCGCTGCACTTCAAGCTGATGAAGAGGTACGGCTGATTTTTGGTTTTTTATATTTTTCCTTACTATATCTTTTTTACTGTTTTCTGTAGCTGATGTTAATGGATATTCCTAATATCTATACTTACAAGAACCTAAAGCTGCTTATATCAATACCTGTAGTACTTATGTTCATTGGCATATACTTTTCAAACTTCATACCATATGACACCTCGCTTGCAGGTGGATTTAGCTTGTCCCTTCTTACAAACCAGAGCGTAAATACTGCAGCGCTTGCAAACAACCTGAGCTCAGCTTTGCATGTAGTGAACCCAGAGGTGATGCAGAGCCCTGGTGGCATAAGCATTACAATACCTATGAACAAAAGCCTTGCAGAGGCTGAAAGCTACCTTTTGGCCTTTTACTCCTACAAATCTAATTATACTGCCTTCAATTTCAACGTTACAAGCATAAGCTTTGCGCTTCAAAGAGAGCCAAACAATTCTACCCTCCTTTCGCAGCTTGCTTTTTCGAGCAAAATGCTAAATGAGTCACTTGCTGGCATGGTGCGCTCGCTCAATGGTGAGCTTACTGCACTTGCACCCCTCATAGGAAGCATGAGCTACAATTCAAGCAATGTCGAAAACATGAGCTCAGTCGCACAATTGGCTTATACTAAAGCAGGAAGTGCATATGAGGAAAAGGTTATAAGCGTGATAAAGCCCCTGGTGAAGTTCTCGTCATACTCTTATACTTTCGTGACTCCTACTCTGAGCAGGTTCTTCCTTTCTCAGGTTAGGCTTATCATAATTGTTGCCTTTATACTTGTCTCAATAGCTGTCTTCTTCATCTTCAGGTCTTTTGTGCCTTCGCTTGCAATAATATTTGGGGCAGGCAACGACATGATAATAGCGCTTGGGGCCATGGGCCTTTTCAAGATCCCCCTTGGCATTGCTAGCCTTGGCGGGCTCCTAATGCTTATAGGCTACTCCATAGACACTGAGATACTTACTTCTATAAGAATCCTCAAAAGGCATGAGGGCACTCCTGAAGAAAGGGCTTACCATGCAATGAAGACAGGCCTTACAATGACAACAACAGCAATAGCTACATTTGCCACCCTTTTTGTCATTTCGCTAATCGCATATGTGCCAACATTTTATGAGATCTCCGGCGTTGTGCTTTTTGGACTTATAGGAGATATATTCACAACATGGTTTGGAAACGCTTCAATAGTTCTTCTGTATAAAAAGAAAAAGGAGAGGAGATAATGGCCAGGCTAATCGAGTATTTTAAGGATAGGAGGATTCTCTCCCTAATAATGATAGTCTTGTTGCTGCTTGTGCTTGACATCTTCTATGGCACCGGGCCCCCTTACTATTTGCACTTTGGCATAGAGTTTACTAATGGCACCCAAATACCTATAACGCTGGAGCAACCTGTCAATCCAGCTACAATGAGCCAGATAATAAGCATATTGCAGCAGAGGGTAAGCACATTCGGCTTGAAGCAGGTCACAATCGAAGGGATAGGCAATTCATACATCTATATCACAATACCTTCAGTCTCAGGAAAAGAGATAAATGCCACTATAAACATAATAGAAAGCCAGGGTGTGTTTGAAGGGATTGTAAACGGCAGGGAGGCGCTCAATGGCTCTTCAATAATAAGTGGGAGCATAGGGGCTATGCAGCCAACAGTATACAATGGCAATGTCTCATGGGCTGTAAACTTTTTCATAACGCAGAGCGCGGCTGAAAGGTTTGCAAAGGTGGTTTTTGGCCAGGCAAACAAGCCTTTGTACATGTTTTTAGACAGGCCTATTAGCTCAATACTCTTGCTAAATTCTTCAGTATTGTCAAGCGCGACTGCACAGGGCATTAGCTTCCAGCAGGCGTTGAATGCAATGGAGAATGCGCTCTCGTTTGGGAACCAAACCATACCTGTTGAGATATTCAACAACGGTGGCAGCAACTGGAATTCTCTCTATTCTTTCTTTGCATCACACAATTCAACATATAAGAATGTAATACTTGCAAAGAACACGCCAAAGTTTATTGTAGAGAATCTTACAAAGTTGAATTATACGCTTAGGATTGTAAGCGTGCAGAATATTACTCCTTCCTTTATCCCAGTCTCAAGCCCGTCAAGCCCAACTGCCCCAGTTTATATTGTAGATTCGTGGCCTGCAGTCGGTCTGCTCTCCGCCCCGCTCCTTAGCCCTGGCGTGACAAATGGCTCAATAAGCCAGAGCTATCAGATAAGCGGCTTTGCGCCGCCAAGCCTTCCTCTAGATGCAAAGCTTGCATATGCGCGCAACCAGTCGCAGACAATAGCAAGCATACTCAGCGGCGGCGCCCTGCCTGTTCATGTGATCGTAGGAACACCCAAGGTCATGCCGCCAACCCTTGGCAAGCACTTTTTGTACATAAGCGCCGTGGCAGCAATGCTGGCAGTGCTTGTCGTAACTTTGATAATAGTATTGAGGTATAGGCGTGCATTCCTGGTGGTGCCAATAATACTCACTACATTCACCGAGCTGTTCATAATTGTATCTGTCATAGGGCTCATCGGCACCATAGACCTTGCAGCAGTGGCTGGAATGATCGCTGTAGTTGGCACAGGCGTGGATGCCCAGATAATCATAACAGACGAGCTCATCTCTGGGAAAAGCGAGGCGATGAAGCTCAAGCTCGGCAATGCATTCTACATTGTATGGGCGGATGCAATACTTCTTATCATAGCAATGCTCCCACTTCTTTTCTCGACATCGCTTGTCGATATTGTGGGCTTTGCAGAATCCACAATACTCGGCGCATTGCTTGGCGTGCTTGTCACTAGGCCAGCATATGGCGCCATAGTAAGCATACATTATGGTGGGTCTGAGCGCAGCAAAGAAGAAAAGGAAGGAGATAAGCATGGCTAAGCACTGCCCAATATGCAACAGGTCGAGCGACGAATTCAAATTCTACGGCGAATTTTGCGAGGTATGCACAAGGGAGATGGTAGATAAGAAGCTGCCTAAGGAAATCCATATAGATAGGTGCAGGGTTTGCAAAAGGATAAGGCTGGGCAACTCATTTGTAGAGGAGAATGATGCAAGCATAGAGGAGGAGCTTAGGCATGCGCTAAGCAAATATGAGGTAAAGCTGCGCTCATACAACCAAGGGGTAGGCGTCGCAAATGTAAGCATAGCAACAGAGGTGAGCGGAGAGCGGCTAGTGCTAGATAAGAGGATAAGCATAAAATACAACAGGACCATATGCAAACAGTGCTCCAGGCGCCTTGGAGGATATTTTGAGGCTATCTTCCAAATAAGGGGGAGCAAGGAGAAGGTGGAGAATTTCAAAAATAGCGTAAAGAATTTCTTTGAAGCCAACAATGAGTTTGTTACAAAGGAGGAAGAGGTTAATGGGGGTGTGGACCTTTATTTGAGCAGCAAGAAGCTTGCATCAAACTATCTGAGCATGTTCAGGATAAAGGCCAATACCTCTTATACTTTGCATACAGTTAAGAATGGGAAAAAGCTTTATAGGAATACATACTCTATCCAGCTTGGTGAATGAAAATGCTGAAGGAAATAAAAGAGATCACAAAGGAGCTAGAAAAAGAGCAAAAGAGGTTTGAGGAAGTAATCTCAATCTCCAATAAGATAATAAGGCTCTCAGCCCAGCTAATAACCTCCTTGCACGCGAAGGACAGGAAGCTAGCCAACAAGCTGAAAAAAAGGCTTGAGCAGGAGGTTTCAAAGCTGATGAGGATTGAAAAAGGCTTGGAATACTACTCCATGCAGGCACATCAGGAGTATGTAGAGGCAGTTTCTTTGTACAATATAATTTTTGCTGGCAAACTCCCGCGCAGGCGCTCGCTAGGCGAGGCCATACCTCCTTATGTGCTAGGCATTATGGACCTTGTAGGCGAACTAAAGAGGGAGGCTGTAGACGAGCTGAGGAAAGGAAATAGAAAACTTGCAGAGAGGTATTATGGGCTCATGAAGGAAATATACGATTCTACTCTTCATATAAGGTTTGCAAACTCAATACTACCTGGATTCAGAAAGAAGCAGGATGTTGCAAGGATACAATTGGAGAGCATAGCCATGGAGCTTCTTCACAACCACTAATGATTAGATTTAAAAACCTTCTATGCAAAATAGTATCAAAGGTGTGGTAGTTATGTCAAAGAAAACAAAAGCGCAAAGCGCTATGGAATACCTTATGACCTACGGCTGGGCCATACTCATTATTGCCGTAGTCCTTGGAGCACTATTCTCTCTAGGAGTCTTTAGCGGCACATCCCTCATGGGAACCTCATGCATAGCAAGCCCTGGATACTATTGCCAGAACCCTACCCTATCAGCAAAGAACAACCAGTTAACATTTACATTCGGCCAGAATACAGGCACAACAATATATAATGCAGTATTATATGTAGCACCTCAAGGTTCTGCAGTAAACAACTATGGCTTCCCAACTCAAGTAGTATCAAATTCGATAGGAACCCTTTATTCAGGCCAAACAGTCACGCCAATATTCTATTCAATTAGTTCGCTTGTTGGAGGCACGCTATCCATAGGCACTCCTTTCACAGGATACGTCTGGCTCAACTATAGTACAACTTCAAATGGTCCAACAAGCTCTGCAAAAGTAGCAACAATAACTGTGAAAGCATCCTGACACTTTTATTTTTCTTTCTTGTTTTTTGTTTTACATTATAGTTTAAAAATTTTGCTCATATATTTATATGTGTGATACTATGTCAAAGAAAACAAAAGCGCAAAGCGCTATGGAATACCTTATGACCTACGGCTGGGCCATACTCATTATTGCCGTAGTCCTTGGAGCACTATTCTCTCTAGGAGTCTTTAGCGGCACATCCCTCATGGGTACAGTGTGCATACCTAGCAGTGGCTTCGTATGCACAAACCCAATTTTGCACAATGGCCAATTGACAGTGACAGTAGGCCAGGCAACAGGCACTTCATGGAGCTCTGCCACTCTGTGCTTGATAGGGTCTGGAGTAGTGCCTAGTACAAGTTGCACGAGCGTCGCTGGTGCTAATGTTGCAATATCAGGCGGGCTTGCGTCAGGGCAAACGACACAAGCAACATTCACAAGCTATGTCTCATCATCATCTGGAGGAACTTCATTGCCAAGCGCAATAGGGGCAACATTCTCTGGCTACATATATGCAGTATACACTGTTGGTAGCACATCAAACCTTATGACACAAATGGCGACAATAACCGCAAAAGCAACTTAATCCTTTTTTATTTTTCTTTTTCTCCTTTTATTCTTAGCAATTCTTCAAGCATAGCTGGCGTTAAGATAGGCTTTCTGAGCCTTTCATAGTCTTCTATTGCTATCCTTGGGCATGCAGTGTTTACAAATGCATCGATCTCAAGCATGTTGTTGAGGGAATCAAAGTCAAATGTGCCCGCCACTAAAATAAAGGCATTGATCCCTCTATTCTCAAGCTTTTCTTTGATTATTTTTGCAAGGCCCATGTTGAACTGACCAATTTTTGTACTTGTCAATATCCCAAAATTCTTTGCATTCAGGCTCCTGATTATCAATGCCTTTTCCTTTTTTTTCCTTTTCTCCCTGAATTCATCAAGCCATATTACCTTCTGTGCAAATGGGTCTATAGAGAGGAAGGGCTTAGAAGTAGCGTATACAGCTCCAAGCGGGTGGAACAGCCCTCCTCCAAAATACACATGCGCATCCACATCCTTATCTATGCTTGCCGCGCTTCCAGGATCGCAGCCAAGGATCTGGCCTTCATATTTTGCAAAGCCATAGGGTTTGCCTATCAAAACCTCCTTTCCATTCTTCTCATAAAATTCCTTTATCTTGCCTAGCTGCTGGACATGCTGGACTGTAGTAACTAACCCAATTTTTTGGTATGGCCTAAGCTCTTCAAGGCTTTTTTCAAGCACTGAGAGGTCTGCATCTACTCTATATTCAACATACTCTACGTTAAAGCCAATTTTCATAAACTCTGCATGCCCAAAATGGATTATTTTCTCAGCCCCCACAGACTTTGCCTCTTCTATCGCCACATCGCATGCTCCGAAGCTTGGAGAAGCAGAGATTATGACTTCGTTGCCCTCTTTTTCAAGCTTTTTTGCATACTCCAGTGCGTGCTGCTTCAATCCTTCTGGAAACTGGAGCAATATCTTCATGTAGAACCACTATAAATAGAAAAACAAGCAAAACTAAAAAAGCTATGCAGCGTCTCCATTCTCTTTCTCAATCTTTTCAGCCACTATCTTATAAGTGCCAGACAATTTAGAGGCTGCCCTTTTGAGCGCAGTATATGCTATCTTCCTTTTGCTGGAGTCTGTCTTGAGCTCAAATACAGGCTCGCCTTCGTATACACGCGCTGCGACAGCAGAAGGCTTTCCGAATGCAAGGGTCATACCCTGCGAAATTCTGTCAGCTCCTGCCCCTGTTGCCATGCGCTTTTCCCTCAGCACATTGTGTGGGTATTTTATTACTCTAAGGAAGTAGCCATTTGGTATCTCCCTTTCAAGGTACTTGTTGGCAGCCTGCCTCGCTGCCTCGAGTGCATTTGACCTCAGCTGCACATCCTGCTCAGAGCTAAGCAAGAGCCTAAGGTCGTAATCTGGCCTATCGACACCCATCCTAAATATAAGCAAGCTTGTATGTGGGAGTGCCTTTATATAGTTCTTTTTGGGCTTTTTTATAGAATACCTAGCCCATGCTTGGCTGTTAAGCTTCCTTGTAGTCCTCGCTGGCCTAATCCTCATAATAACACCTTCTAAAGTAATTATTTAGGAAGGCTTATATTTTAATACCTTTCTTGCTTTGGCTGGCGGTGCAGAATGCTACTTTTTGCCATACTTTTGCACACATGCCATCAACTAATATAGAAAAGTATTTATATGTTTACTTTAATAAATAAATTAGTAATAAAGTAAAAAGTGATTTGATGGCAAGAAAGGAAAATGGCTATGCACTGCTCAGGAAGATAGCAAGCAGGGTGCCCCTTTTTGTAATAGTCTTTGCCTCTGGTACTGCAGAGGGCTCTTCATTCCTTTTTGACATAGTAAGCACCCTCAGCTATACGCAGGAGCTCCTTATGCACATAGGGCCAATGCTAAGTGCCCTCCTTTTTGTCGTTGCAGGCATATTTTATGCAATAGGCCAGATACTGCCACCAGACAAGCGCGCAAATTTCCATACTGCATCTGTAAACATAATATTGGGCGCGATAGTGGTTGCCGTGCTGGCGGTGGCTTCCAACAGCCTTGCTCTTGCATCTACTCAGCTTCTGAGCAACATAACCGCAAATTCAATACCAATAAAGTAAAAAGGTAAGGAGCATGAGCTATTTGCCCTTTGGCTTTTATGGATTCAGCATAGCCGTGTTGCTGATAAGCATAATGCTCTCAATCAGCGGCATACTTCTTGGGATTGGCTATGCTCTTGACGACAAAAAGCTCAAGGAGCTTGGAAAGAATGAGATATACCAATCCATAATAAATGGCATGCTTGTTGGAGGCCTGCTCCTTCTTTTTGTTAAAAATGGCCCAATAGAAGGGCTGGTAAATTCCTTGATTCCCCAAAATTCGAGCTTTTCATGCCCCAGCTACATGGCGAGCAACATGGCCATATGCTTTGCTTATTCTTATCTTGCAGGCGCTGCTCCTTACACATTTATGGGGTCTATGCACCTCTCGCTTCTTGATGAGGTAACGCTCTTGATAGGTGGACTTTTCCTGCTTAGCACAATACTGGGCGCTATAGCTTCATTGGAGATAAACCTTCTTATTGTCACATTAAACTTTTCCTACATAATGAAGCCCCTCATCGGCGAGATAGAGCATATTATAGGGGTGCTTACCGCTACGGCCGTAGGCATATCAGTACAGGCTTTTCTCCTTATGTTTGTTGCTGCTTCTGCAATCTCAGTGGTGCTCCCTACAGGAATCATACTGCGCAGCTTCTATCCCACAAGGAAGCTTGGCGGGTTTTTCATAGCCCTTTCGATAGGCCTTTATGTTATCTTTCCACTTACATACCTATTCAATGCATTCTTACTTAACTCCTACAGCTCCAGCTTTAATGCAAGCAGCATAACAGCTTCAACAGCCAGTGCATCTGCATTTGAAAGCCAGGTTGTGGCTACAATCGGAGCTACAAACAGCACTTCAATTCCATTAAGCTTGGAGCATGAAGCGATATCCATTTCATCATCAATAGGCGCGCTCTTGAATTCGCTTCTTTCTTTTGTCTCTGGGCTTGTAATGCAGGTTTTCATACTTCCGATGTTCAGCCTCGTAGTTACTGGAATTTCAATAAAAGAGATGGCAGAGCTTCTAGGCTCCGAGGCGTTCTTTGGGAAGTTCAAGGTGCTTTGATGGAAAGCCTCTTTGGCGAAAAATTGTTTGCATATTCTTTTTACTTTATATCAGTAACAGCGCTCTTGCTTGCAGTTGCTTTTGGAAGCTCAATACTTGCTTTTCTTTCAGTACCGTTCGCGCTCTTTTCCATAGCCTATCTGTATTCTGGAAAGCTCATTAACAATGCAATAATAAAAAGTTCTCGCATGCTGATTGTATCAAAAGGTTATGAGCTTAGCAACAACCTTTGCTCAGCAGTCTCTAAGAAAGGCAGGTTTTACGAGAGCATTTCTATAGCTGTTATCTTTGTAAACTCTCCTCTGAACGCAGGCAACGCCTCTTTTCAGCAGATTCTTGAAAAGGTAAAGGTCCCGTTCGAATACTCAATAGAGCTTAAGGAGCTGAGTAGGAAAAACATACTTGATGATCTTGAGACTAAACTTCATATTAAGGAGATAGAGCTTGCAAATGCTAGAAGCGAAGGGAGCAAGGATGTAAACAGAATAAGGCGCGAAATAGCCGTCATAGAAAATGAGATAAAGGCCATAAGCTCTGGCAGCAAGCCGTTCGATGTAAAATTCAAGATAAAGTGCAAGGCTATTTCTACATCCCTTATAGATGCAGCAACGACTTCTGAGAGAAACGCAGAATATGTGGCGAGCCTTTTTGCAAGCAATTTCAATGCTGGCTACGCATTGCTGAAAGGAGAGTCTCTTTTAGAAGAAATATAAAGTGTTTGGTGTTTGCTTGAGCAGGATGGGTTCTTCGATGCTTTCGCATTTTTTCTCGATTTTCTACTCAAGCGAAGAACATATGCTGAGGAACCAGGCTGGCGGAGTATTTATAGGAAGGAGCGAGGAGCTAAGCATACCTTTTATGCTTGGGCAAGAAAACCTTATGAACCCACATATATTCATAGCTGGTGCAACAGGCTCTGGGAAGAGCTTCCTCATGAGGTCTTTGATAATGAAAAGCATATGCACCTTAAATGTTAGAGTGTTGGTGCTTGATATGACAGGCGAATACAGCGACATTGCTTCGTATTTCTTTGCTGAAAGCCCAGATCCAGAGGGCTTCCTTATTGGGGAGGGCAAGCTAGCCTATTATGATCTCTCAAAGCTCAAGGAGGATGAAAAGGTAGGGAGAGCAAGGTCTTTGCTTGATGGCATAGTAAATGGCGCAAGAAGGCGAGGCACAGAGAGGGGCGATTTTGTAATGGTATTTTTTGATGAAGCCTGGAAGCTTCTCCAAGATAGCATGATGCTAGATGTCCTTATAAGGGAAGGGCGAAAATACAAGGTGGGTGTCGCTATTGCATCTCAGCTTATAGAAGATGTTGAAAGCAGCATGCTTTCAAACGTAGCAACGCTCTTTCTCTTTAGGATACAGAACAGGAAGAGCCTTGATATAATAAAGAAAAATTACTTTGCAGATGAGCAGAAGATTAGAAAGCTGCAGGAGCTTGGGCAGGGGAGCTGCATGGTAATACAAATATACAAAGACAAGAGCCTTTCTTCATTTTTTCTTAGTAGGGTGGTTGGGGTCAGCATGCCGAGGTTGCTTAGAATCTCTAACAGTGGTAAAATGATAGAGGTAAGTGAAAGGGATTTGAGAAGAGCTCTTGATTTTATAGGCTGCGAAAGCAGTAGGGTGCTTGGCAAGATAAGCGGCGATGAGATAAGCATGGGCGATTTTCTTGATTTGCTTGCTGCAAACAACCTTGACAAGCGCAAAATATTGAAGGTGCTAAGACTAATTGGAATAGATGATGATACTATAGCAGATTCTTTTGCTCTAAAGATAAGTGGGGCTAATGGAAAGGAGTAAATTCTATATAAAAAGCACGGCAAGGTTGGACAGCTTTACAAAGGCAAGCTTGTCAAGGGTAAAAGAAAGGCTAACTCATTATCCAGGTCTAAGGCTTATAAGCGAAGGCAGCGAGCTTGAATACTCGCTAGAATTGAAGGAGCAGAAGAATGGAAAAGAGTATTTCCTGCTTGCTTCAAAACAAGGCATTGCCCTAACTTTATATTCAAAGACATCTCCAGAATACTTTGAAGCCGAATTTTTGTTGAGGTTGCTAAACCTTGCCCAAGTTCTTAGCGACCTATACGCATTTGAGCTTAGCTCCATATTTCCTAATCTTTTGCATTTGCTATACAATGTGCCAAGAGGGGAATACACAAACAATAAAGAAAGCATAGAGGTTAAAGGGAGAGATGTGGAGCTCATCCTTTCAAAGAGGGTGATATCACTTTTAGGCAAAAACAAGAAGCTTGCTGAAGAAGCCTCCAACTACAAGGAGCTTGTGCTTTCGCTCCTTGGTAAGGTGGCTTTTTTGGAGCATTTCAATGGAGACTCCAAGGCGCTAGCCAAGGAATACAATATAAGCATAGAGATGGCCGAAAAGGCGCTGGCAAAGAAGGAGGAACTTGAGAGCGCTAGCAGAGTGGTTAAATGGTAAATGGAGTTGAATTTGTATTGAATCTGGTGCCCATACTGATTGGCTTGGCAATCTTCCTAGCCTTAAAGATCATAGATTACAATACCAAGAAAATAAGCATCGCAGATGAAAGTGATAGCGAAATAAAAGAGGCGATTGGGCCTCCTTTGCATAGTGATTTGCGTGCAGCGTTTTTGGAACTTGCCAAGGATGAGCTTATACTTAATGGAATTTCTGAAAAGAACAGGGTGGAGAAAACTGCGTTCGAAAAAATCAATTTGCTTCCTTTCTGGAACATCAAGCATTTAATTTCAGCAAAAGCAAAAAATTCTTTGCTTCTTTTTGCAAATGAAGGCCAACTAGAAAAGTTGATAAAAGTTTATTCTCCTGCATGTGGAATTATTCTTGCGTATCTGTTGAATGATAGCTTAAGGCTGATAAAATATGAATGAGCTCCAAATAATTTCCATTTCTGTAAAGGCGGTGGGCTTGCTTTTTTCAGCAACAATTAGCTACTATTTACTAAAGTATATAATATACAAGGATCTTGGAGATTGGGCAATAAGTTTCCTCATACTCTCTTTTTTGTTCATAGCCACAATAATGGTGCAAATATGGATATAAAAAGCATCTACAAGCACAAACTTCCGATATTGTATTATCTACTGCTTTCTTTTGGTTTAAGCGCGCCTCTTTTTATTTTCTTATACCTATTGCTCGGCTTTCCTTCTTTGCTATTTTGCACATTTTTCACTCTTGTAGCATTCCGCATAGTAAGCAAAGAAGGCACAGAATTTAGCAAGGCTGCTTTGCTTCTTTCGATTGCAAACATCATCATTTTGGCTGTGGTGATCTATTGAACTTTTATCGCATAAACTCAATACCAGAGCATTTTGATGCTAGAGCTTTCATAGAGTCCTTGCTAGGCGAGGCTTTCTTCGTGATATACAATTTTGAAGATATGTCGGTTGTCCTAGCAAGCGAAACAGCAGGCAATTTGTTTGACTATTCTGAAGTGCAAGAAAGCATAGCAGGGGAATTTACATATCTTATGGCTTACCCAATTTATGGAGCTGAAAAAGTTGTGAATGCAATTTATAGCAAGAAAATAAGCGCTACATTTGCCTTCATACCTGCAGGCAAAAACTACATACGAGAAGTAAAGAAAAGGGCTGAAGGAAGGCTAAGTAGGCATGGTATTAGGTTCACGAGGAGCTTGGGCCCGCATTCAGGAAGCATGCAGATGGACCTTTTCTATGAATACGATGAAAGAAAGATGCTTGAGTCGATGGTTGAAATGCTCAGCAAGGCAACCTTAGAAAACGGAAGAGCTTACAAATTTTTCATAATGGCAAGGAGTTCAGATTTCAAGGATTTGTGCAAGCTCATAGAGCCAAGCATGTTTATTTTGGATTCTGGCACTTTGCATTTTACCTCACTTGAAGATGCGCACAAAAAGCTTTCAGAAACAGAAGGTATACCTTTTAGCCTTGACTATGCTTCAAAGCTTGTTGCATTTCCTCCTTTTATAAGAAGGCTCGAGTGCGTTAAGACTGGATTCCCTGCGCCTGGTGGGGATGTAGAGATAGGGGATTTCTTGGAAGAGTCTATAAAAAGAAGCGGCATAAAAATAAAGCTGAATGCGAGTGCATTCAATTTGGGCACTCTTATAACCGGCGTTCCTGGCACAGGCAAGACGTTTGCTGCGATGGGCATAGTAGAGCAGCTTAAAAAGCTCGGGGCAAAGGTTGTCGTCATATCGCCTACTAAAGAGTGGTCAAATTTTGCAACGAAGAACAACATTAAGCTCATAAGGCTCTATTCAAGCAATGACTTCAAAATAAATTTCTTTAAGTCAGACTCTAGTTTACCTATAGAAAAATTTTACGAAGATCTGGCGATGCTTCTTGCAAGTGCATCAAGCGCGGGGCCTTACAGGTATTCAATGGAAAAATCATTGCTTGCAGCATTCCACAAGGTATATAAGTCTAATGCGCCTGAGCCACAAGAAGTCTATAAAGAAATAGAGGAGGCGGTGATAGAGCAGCATGCAAAGCGCAACAATGTTGGCGTGAAGTTTTCAAAGCATGGCGAGAACATAATGGCTTCTTTAGAAAGCCTGAGGCTTATGCTCTCCAGGCCTGAATTCTCATATAAGGATGGCCTGGATTTCAAAGAGCTCATAAATGGCAGCGTTGTTTTTGACCTTTCAGACGTCAGCAACAACATGAAGCAATTCTTCTACGCCCTCTTGCTCAACCAAATTTACAGCATAGCAGAGGCCTTTCCAGAGGATGGCGATGACAAGCTGAGGCTTGAGATAGTACTTGAAGAGGCGCAGCTTGTTTTTGGAAGCGATGAGCTATCAGCCCCTACATTGGACTTGAAGGAGAGGATACAAAATTTCAGAAAGAAGGGTATAGGGATTATGCTTATCACTCATAGCCTTGTAGATGTGAATCAAAGCATAAGAAGGCTTTGCCAAAATAAGCTTTACTTTAGGCAGAGTCCTGATATGATAAGGCTTGCAATTCTAGATATGGGTTTCGATGATGAGGCAGGGCGCAGGCTCAAAAATCTTGAAAGAGGAGTATGCGCCTTGGCTTACATGGATCAATCAAAATTGCCCAATGGCCCATTTTTTGCAAAGGTAAATAAGTATGAACTCCCCCAATACGAGTTTAGGGGCAATTTTTCAAGGAAGTATTATAAAAACATAAGGCTGAAGGTTGGAGAGGCGTTCAATGGAAGAACAGCTGAGTTATACTATCTTGGAGAAAAGATAAGCTCATCAAAAATAGCAAATGGTTTTCTTTATTTTGAGAATCTTATAAAAGGGAAAGAGTACACTCTTTGCTTGCTTGGGGAGCGTAAAAAGGACACTATAACTTTGAAATTCAAAGCGGAAGAAAGGGATTTGGATCTTTCAGAAAAGCTTGCGTTGCCTAAGTAGCTCCTTCAAAACCCTGCTATTCTCAACCCACTTTGCCATAGGTATATCTAGTTTTGTTTCTATGTAAAAGAAAGCTTCCCTCAGAGTCTGGAATCTCTTAGGCTCTTTTTCTAAAGCCTCCCTCACATGCTCCCTTACATTCCATACCCCTACTGGCAGTGTGTAGCCTGGATGCGTCTCCCTCAAGATAACTGTTATAGCCTGTTTATTTGTTTTTTCAAAAAGCTCTGAGACAGCCAGTCTTGCAGCATAGTAGCATCCGCCTATCTCTGCATAGGTTTTCCTCCCTTCAAAGAACTCAAATGAGGAGTAGATCGCGATTTCATTGCTGCCCATATTCCACGTGGTGTTTGGATACCATGCCTCTATAAGCTCATAGCTCCAGCTTCCGGGGACCATAAGTATTATCCACCTGTTATCTAATGCAACGTTTTCGTATACAAGTACTGAGTCTATAGTATCGTAGCTCTTTGCCTCTTTTATCTTTTCTTTTGATATTGTATCATCTACAGCAGTTATGCTCCATCTTGTAGGTACAAACTTTCTTCTTTTTCCAATCCCAAGGAGCCCTGCAGATAGGGCTTTTTGGATCTTTGAAACAGGCTCCCCTTTTTCATAAAGTTCAAGCATTGCTGTTTTTGCATCCATATCGGTGTCAGAGTATGCATCTTCAAGCTTTTTGTCTGAGCTTATGTTCCCTACCTCTATACTTTTGATTGGTGCACTTGGGCCAAAAGGCTGCGAGTTCTCATCAAAGACAATCTTCATCTCAGGCTTCCTTTCAAATGAAACGTCTGCTTCAACATTTTTTCCGGCAAGCGCGAAATCCCTTATAAGCTCTTCTATCTTCCCTTTCTCTACATTGTGTATGTTTGACCTGTGCATGCCCCTTACAAGAAGCGACCTATACTCAACAATTTTTGGAAGGTCTATCTTGCGCCACATTTCTGGCGTTGCAAGAACTTCTGTATCTCCAAAAACTGGTGGGACCATTGGTGAAACAAATACATTCGGATAACCATAGCTTCCAATGAATATGTCTGGAGGAGAAGAACCTAAAAGTTCATTTCCATCGATGAGCTCAACAGTCTTCATTTTATAATAATATTTGAGGAACTTAGGATCCCTCATGTTGAGATATACTATGGGGCTTCTTACGATGTTGAGCTCCTCAATTTGCATATTCATATTTATTATTTTGTAGGTATTTATTCCTTATGCAGAACTTTAGGCCTTTGCAATATGTAAATAGGGAGGGGATTGTTGCTATTTTGATTAATAGGAATAAAATGTTGCTCCTTAAGCGCAGGAATTTCTTTTTTATAACAAACCCAGGAATATGGTTCTTCATAACAGGCGGAATTAAGAAGAATGAGGATTATTTAGATACTGCATATCGCGAAATAATGGAGGAAACAGGGATAAAGAGGAGCATGCTAAAGCCTATAGACTCGTTCGATGTGCACCTATTTGACAGCGCAAAAGGGATTAAATGGCACAACAAGTGCTTTATTTTTTATTCTAAGACAAGGAAAGTAAAGTTGAATATAGAGAATTCAAAGTTCATGTGGGTTAGCATGAAGGATATAGAAGAGAAGTATCTTTCTAATATCTTTATAAATAGACAAATGATTATTAATAAGATGAAGAGTGTTTTAAATGAATCTAAAAGAAAGGTTAAATAGGATCTTTTCTGGCCTTGACATAGATATTGCAATGATTGCAAATAGCGAATTCATTGACCCTAATTTTCATTATTTGACTGGATTCACCAACGGTGTATTTGAAAGCAACATACTTCTTGCGACAAAAAAAGAAGTAAAATTATTGACTTCTGACCTTGAATATGCAACAGCAATGTTGCAGAAAAAGGAGGGAATGGAAATATTAAATGCATTTTCCAGCAAAGAAAAGCTTGAAGAAGAGATCTCAGCCATAAAAGGCAAAAGGATTGGGATAAATGGCAGGTTCCTAAGCTATTCCGGTTACCAATTTATCAAAAAATACAAACCAAAATCCATAATAGATATTTCTGATGCGCTTACAAAGGCTAGGATGATAAAAGATGCGGAGGAGATTAAAAACATAAGGAAAGCAGTCTCAATAACAAAATTTGCAATACTTGAAGCGCAAAAATCCCTTAAAGAAGGGATCACAGAGCTGGAGCTTGCAGCAAGGGTTGATTATGCAATGAAATTATTTGGTGCAAGTGGAAATTCATTCGATACAATAGTTGCATTTGGCGAAAATACTGCATATCCGCATCATATGCCAGATTCTACAAAACTTACTTACGGGGATCTTGTACTTATAGATGCAGGCGCCAAGTTTAACAACTACTGTGCAGACATTACAAGAACAATTGTATTTGGCGAGAAAGATAAAAAGTTTGAAGACATGTTTAAGTTGGTAAAGTCTGCTCAGCTTATGGCAATCCGCAGGCTGAAGCCAGGCGCAGATTCATACAAGATAAACAAAGAGGTAAGAAATTATATAGACAATTATGCAAATGGAAAATATAAGGGCAAATTCATACACGCTTTAGGTCATGGAATAGGGCTTGAAGTGCATGACCACTCAATGTTTGATAAAAGCCCTTCTAGAATCGTCAAAAAGGGCATGACCATGGCAGTGGAGCCTGGGGTTTATGTAGAAGGATTGGGAGGGGTTAGGATAGAAGACGATGTTTTTGTAGATAAAGATGGTCCTATTGTTTTATAGGGGAGCTCTGCTAGCTTGGTTAGGCTTCCAGGTTCGGGACCTGGCGACCCGTGTTCAAATCACGGGCTCCCCGTTTTGCTAGCG
>JBAMLI010000065.1:0-9045 GCA_039793645.1 archaeon | reverse complement strand
TTGGGATTTTGCACCCCTGTTTTGTCGCAGAGGAAAAATCCATCGTCGGTAAATTTTGCTTTTTAGGAAAAGAGAATTCTAAAATATTTTAGCATGACCTGTATATCTTAAGTTTTTTATATATATTCACAATCTATTTCTCTGTGCGAATCATATTTTTGGTTGTGGAAAGAAGTATCCTATATTTCTCTGCCCTAGCCATGTACCTCTCTGCTTTTCTTTTTCTGAATGCTATGCTTCCTTTTATTCTTCTAATCCTATCTTTTTTGAATATTTTGAATATGCTTGACTCTTCATACTTTAATTTTAGGGTAAGCTCCTCTATCTTTCTTTCTTCTATTTTAGCTTTGGATTCTGCAAGTGTCATCCTCCTAGTTATCTCCCCAATTAAAAGGTCATAATATTTGTTGAGCGTATACAAGTCGGCTGATTTTGCTACAATGCCAGCAAGCAGTGGGATTGTTATCTCAGTTCCATAGAGCCTTTTGTAGCCGTAGGCAAGTGCTTCAAGCGCATTTAAGTAATGTTCAATGTCCCAAATCTTCATTTTCCTTGCATGCGAAAGTATCTTCTGCATGTTCATTAGCTCATACTCATATGTGTCTAAGATAGCTTTCATGTTTTGGAGATGTGCCTCAAAAAGCTCTTTGCCTACGAGATCTCTTCTAAGCCTATCTTTCCTGTTTTTGCTTATCACAGCCTCTACAGCCTGCGAAGCGATGTTTGTGCCTGCATGCCTAGGCTGCGGAACTTCTAATCTATCATTTAATGCAAAATCAAACTCCATGCAAAGCCCCTAAAGTTCAATGAACTCCTTTTTCTCTACATCGTCAAGCTTGAAGAACCCTACTCTTTCAAATTGTACTACTTCATCTTTTTTAATCCTTTCTACAAACTTTTCAGCGATAGCCTTTTTTGTCTCAAGGCTCTCTTTGTTGATCTTACCACCCTTGAGCAAAGGCTTTGGCGAGATAAGCGTTATTTCAGTGCAATTTCCAATGTCCACCCATTGTATTTTATCTGCATCTATGGCATCGTTGCCTATATATCTGCCAATTATGGCACTGCCTTTTCTCTCCAGCACCTCTATATTGTATAAATCCTTTAGCCTTACTTTCCTCCCTTCACCAAGCTTTTCTGCGTCTTTCCTGCTTATATAAAGTTTGTTCCCTACCTCATATTCCCTATAGCCAAGGTCAGCGGTAGGGTGGAGCCTTAACTTTACGTGCACATTTCCTGCATCTTTTACCTCCAGTTCAACAGGCTCTAAGACTGCAAATAGCCTTTTGGCTGAGCTGTCTATTATCTTCCTATTCTCATCAAGCAGCATGTTTATGTCCATGTAGCTCTCCGCCCTCGACATGCCAAATCTCAGCACAAACTTCCTTATAGCCTCTGGCCTTATGCCGCGCCTCCTTAAGGCTGCTACAGTCACCAGCCTTGGATCATCGAATCCTTTTACTATACCCTCCTTTATGAGCTTGTTGATTACGCGCTTTTGAGTTGGTATGTCCCTTATCGCCAATCTCGCCTCGTGGTGTATTCTCGGCTTCCTCAAGCCCAGCTCTTCCAGTATGGCTAGATCAAGCTCTGTCCTAAGCTCATACTCCTTGCTTCTAATTACATCTGTTATCCCATGTATAGAATCCATTATAGGCGTATTCATATCATATGTGGGCCACAAGATGTATTTTTTCCCCTGCCTGTAGTGCGGCGTTTTCTTTATCCTTATTAGAGTGGGGTCGCGCATTACAGTATTCTGGCTTTTCAAATCTCCTTTGAATCTTAATACAGCCTCTCCTTCATTGAACTTCCCACTGAGCATATCTTCAAAAAGCTTCATATTCTCTTCAATGCTATGGTCTCTGTGGATGCATGCAATTCCATTAAACCTATTCCTCTTTATGGTTTCCGGATTGCATGTGCAAACATACGCCTTTCCTTTTTTGATCAGCTCTTTTGCATACTTATATATTTCTTCAAGGTGGTCGCTTGCATAGTACTCTCCATCAAACTTGATTCCAAGCCATTCGAGGTCCCTCTTAAATGCATCTACATACTCTTGGCTCTCCTTCTCAGGGTTGGTATCGTCAAAATAAAGGAATAGCTTGCCTTTGTATATTTTTGCAAACTCATCCTCCAGATATGCAACCTTTGCATGCCCTATGTGCATATATCCGCTTGGCTCAGGTGGAAATCTTGTTGCAAATTCCCCGACTACCGCACCTGGAAGGTCGAGCTTTGGCTTTGATTCTTCCAATTTTTTCTTCTCTTCTTCTTTAAATTCCTCTTCATACTTGCCATACTCCTTTTCAATCTCTTCCCTTGCGAGCAAGTTCACCTCTCCAACTATCTCATTCACCAGCTCGCTAAGCAGCTTCATGTTTTCCTTCGCTCCAGGAACCTTTGCAATGGCCTTGCCTAAAACTGCTTTAAAATCTGCTTTTCCATAGTCAAATGCATTCTTTATCGCAAGTTTCCTTATAATCTTCTTTGCTTCTTTGTCCATAGAAACACTCATACCACTGATGCAGTCATGTTATAAACAGTTCCATTTGCTGTGAGCAGTGCGAGTATTTTAACTTTGACATATGATTCGTTTCCCAAAGGCAGGTCGAAGCTCAAACTCCTTTTTGCATCTGGAATCCTTATCGGATAGAGCTGCCCATTCACATTCAGCTTTACAATGCTTGGAAGGAGAAGCTGCGTGTCGGCACTCATAGAGATGCATGAAGATGAATTGCCAAGCTGATTGCTCAAGTATTCGCTCAGGTTTCTAGGCGTCATCTTTCCCAAGTATATCATCGTAAAGTTGGATGTAGGGGCGTAATAGTTGTTGATGCTTCCATTTTTTTCCAGCTGTGGCAGCAATGCAGATACTCTTTCACCGACAAAGCTGTAATTGCATTTTATCCCTACATAAGCTACATTGCCATACCCGACTATTGTTGCATTGACGCTCCCAAGCGCTGGAAATGTTTGGGGTATTGTTGTTGTTTTTGCTATGCTGCCTTGGTTTGCGGGCGCATTATTGAAAGACATGTATGAAGCAATAAATACTACAAATACGAAGATTGAAGAAGCAAGCTTCAAGAATTGCTTTTTGTCCATAAAATCACAAAGTTTTTAGTTATTGCTAAATTAATAGTTTAAGCATACCTTCATTAAGCATTATTAAGAGGCAAATAGATTTAAATCTCTGCTTAGAGTGGTTTTATGGCTTTCAAAGATGGAGATTTTGTAGAGATAGAATATACTGCATGGCGCGTTGCAGACAATAGCATAGTCTTCACTACAGACAAAAAAAAGGCTGAGGAGAATGGAATATATAATAAGGATGCGAGATACGGGCCTCAGCTTGTGGTCATCGGCAAGGGCAGCGTAATAAGTGGATTGGAGAAAGCAATACGTGGAATGGCTGTAAATGAGACTAAGAAGATAGAGCTCGGCCCTGAAGAGGCGTTTGGAGAAAGGAATCCAGATTTGGTAAGAGTGATGTCTCTTTCAGATTTTAGGAGCAGGGACATAAATCCATATCCTGGAATGCAGCTTGAGATAGACGGATATGTAGCTACTGTAAAAAGCGTCAATTCAGGGAGGGTTCTCGTAGATTTAAACCACCCTCTTGCCGGAGAGAAGCTGGTCTATGAAGTAAAGGTAGACAGGCTTATACAAGGAGACAAAGAAAAGGTGGAGGCGCTCGCAAAGTCTAATGGCTTAACTCCAAAGGAGGTTTCTTTAGAAGGCAATACGGCAAAAATAGTAATAGGCAGCGAAGTCAAAAAGGATGCTTCTTATTTCTTCAACAAAGAATCTCTTGTAAATGAGATATTCAAATACTTAGAATCAGTAAACAAAGTACTAATAGAAGAAGAGCATACCAGGGAAAGCAGCCAAAAAGAAAGCGAGAGTGCACCAACAGTTATGGCATAAAGAGCTGGCAAGCTTCAAATCATTCATTTATGTTCAAGGCGTATCTGCCATTTACTTTTATATTTAGTTTCTTGGCTATCTCAGATTTCTCAGCATCAAGTATTACTACATATCCGCTCCACTTTGTGGTAAGCTCAGTTGAGCCGCATATAGGGCAGACATCACCCTGGGAAATTATCAATCTGCATTTTTTGCAAGCTTTTTCAACCATTCAATCACTTCTTTTTCTTTGCCTTCTTTTCTTTTGCTGGCTTCTCCTCTTCAAGAAGCCATTCCTCCTTGCCTAGCCCCTCTGGCCTCATTGTCAATGCAATCTTTGTATCTTTTATGTTCGACTTCCAGCTTATTGTAGAGACCTTGGCGTAAACCACATCTCCCTTCTTCAGGGTCTTTCCTGTATTCCTTGAAGTTAAAACGCCGCTCTTTCGGTCAAAGCTTATGAAGTCGCTCGTTATTTGAGAAAGGTGGACAAGCCCTTCAAGAGGCCCAACTTTCACAAAGCAGCCGAATTCGACAAGCTCGCTAACTTCACCCACTACTACTTCTTCAACCTCAAGCTTGAAGGTTAGAACATCAAATGTCACGTTGTGGTGCGTAGAAGGGTCGTCAGGAAGCAAATAGCCATCGCTTATGTCCCTTACATTGTATACAGCGAGTATTATGCCCATGTCTCTGTCTAGTATCCTCTCATACTTTTGCCTCAGGAGGTTTGTTGCAACCTTGTTTAAATCCTCCCCAAAGTATGATGGGGGTATGCTTAATGTATCTTTTACGGTATATTTGTAATACAATTACTCACCACTAGCAATAGAATAATCTTAATGTATTAGAAAGGATATAAATAAATATTATATGCTTTGCTATCTCAGCTTCCCCCCACGCGATATGCTCACAACAAAAGCCCCTTTCCTTTTAAGGAGTTGCTTTAGCTTTTTGTCATTTGTGCAGGCATGCATCTTGCTTTTCAGGATCCAAGAATCCACATAGGCTTCAGAGCCCTCGACCTTTATCCTTTTGTCTTGTATTACCTTAAGTGCGATCTTTGCATACCCTCTTTTTCTAGAAGCTGAATTGGCAATGCGCTTTAGTTCATTTATCACACCTTTTGAAATGACGGGAGTGTAGCCGTTCTCAATTAGCAGCTTGAATGGGTCTATTTTGTTCTCATATGCGAATAGTATTGAGCTTGTATCTATAGCCATATCCATTTAATCCCATATAATATGACAAAAAAGCTTAAATAAATAGAATCAGCAATCCAACTTATGAATATTTTAAATGAGACCAACATAGCAGCATTCCAGCTTTCAAAGATGGTAGCAAGCCCTTGGTTGAACCTAGCAATGCAGTATATCGCTGAGAGCTTTCTTGTTGTAATTCCCCTTTTGCTCATCTACATGTACCTAAAAAAAGACAAGAATGTTTTCTCTTTGGTTGTGTTGTTCTTCACCCTTTTCGTAGTTGGGGAGGTCCTAAAGTATATAATACAAGAGAAGAGGCCATGCAGTCTTCATGACCTTTCATGGATAAACTATGTCGGATGCGAATCTGGCTACTCTTTTCCCAGCAACCATGCCACCGTCCTGACGGGCATTTCCCTCTTCACCCTCTCTTACAGGTATGTGAGAATACTCTATTTAGTTTGGCTTATATTTGTTCTCTTTGGCAGAATATATCTGGGCCAGCACTACTTTACAGATGTATTGGCTGGGGTTATTATAAGCTTGGCGATTGCTTGGCCGATTTACAAATACTATTCGCAAAAGATAAACGGACCTTTGAAAGAAATCTTCTGCAAAATATTCCATAGATCTAGGATTTGCAAGTAGTGGTATAATGTACGATGAAGAAGAAAAAAGCGAGGTCATGCTCTATATACTCAAGAATTTTCATGTTATAGCTGTGGTTGGTTGCTCAAGGGAAGAAGGCAAGCCAAGCCATGACGTTCCTGCTTATTTGCAGAGTGTTGGGTATAGGATAATACCAGTAAATCCTTATGCAGATACAATACTCGGCGAGAAGGCCTACAAATCATTGCTTGATATAAAAGAGCCTGTAGACGTTGTGGATGTTTTTAGGCCAGCTAAAGAAGCTTTGGATATAGCCAGACAAGCTGCAGAGATAAAAGCCAAAGCGCTATGGCTGCAGGAAGGGATATTTAGCAGCGAGGCAGAAGCCTATGCAAAAGAGCATGGCCTCCTCTTTGTGCAAAACAGGTGCATGATGAAATCGCATTACAAATTTGTAGGCGAGGGAAAGCTTTAGTCTATTGTTCATTCCAGAATTATCTCCACTCTTTTGTTGTGCTTCCCTTTGTTCTCAAACTTGCTTAATATAATCTTTCCTATCTCTTTAGTGTTCCTAACATGCGTGCCTCCATCAGCCTGCATGTCTATGCCGCTTATCTCTACAACCCTTACACTCTCCAAGTTCTTTATGAGCTCCTTTCCAGTCTCAGTCCTTGCTAGTCTTTCAATCTTCAGCGCCTCATCTTTCGGAATGAATCTTGCAATGACCTCGTGCCCTTCTTCAGCGACCTTGTTTGCTTCGCTAATTATCTCAGCTGCCTTTTCCCTATTCAAGTCCTGCATGTCAATGTCTATTCTTGCTCTGTCTTCATAAATTTGCCCTCCTGTAAGCATGCCGGAGCTGTACTTCTTTTCTATCACTGCATCCAAGAGGTGTATTGCAGTATGTAGCCTCATTAGCTTGTATCTTCTTTCCCAGTCTATCTCCCCTTTGACTTCATCTCCTTCTTTAGCATTCAGTTGCCTGTCAAGGATATGCACTATATCATCATTCTCCACTCTGGCGCCTACAACCCTATACTCCTCCCCATTGCAGACCAACTTGCCCATATCGTTTGGCTGGCCTCCACCCCCAGGATAAAACAAGGTTCTGTCTAGGATTACTTCATTTCCATTCAACTTTGCTATCTTTGCATTGAATTCCTTTGCATAAGGATCCTGCCAATAAAGCTTTTCAGTCATAGAATGCACCATGCCCATTTTGTTCAATTCATTGCTTAGCAAACTATTTTTATTTTTCCTTTCATATCATATATGGAAAGGCAGTCCCGTCGTCTAGTGGCCAAGGACGCAGGGCTTTGGACCCTGCTACGTCGGTTCGAATCCGGCCGGGACTAATAACTAATCTTTTAATCTTTTCTTTCCAAAATCATAATCGAATGATGAGACGAGGTATTTCTGATCAGTGATGAAAAGAGAGTCGTCTGACTAGTAGCTTTTTGCAAAGTTCACCATATATTTCGCCTCTTTGCCGCAGTATATGCATTTTCCATGCAAATCTGATTGGTCGAAAGGAATATTGGTAGTCTTTGCACCTGTTTCTTCTTTTATTTTTCTTTCGCATTCTGGGCTTCCACACCATGGAGCATGCAAAATACCCTTCTTGGTTTTAAGCACATGCTTAAATTCATCGTATGTTTCTACATTGTAAATATGTTCTTCTATGAACTTCTTGGCCCTTTCATAAAGGTTTTTGTGTATGTCGTCGAGTATTACATCCACCTTCTCAACAAGATCGCCAATGCTCGCCTCTGCTTTAGCGCCTGTATCCCTTCTTGCAAAGAGCACATGCTCCTTTTCAACCTCTTTTGGGCCTATCTCTATCCTTAGCGGCACGCCCTTCAGCTCCCATTCATTGAATTTGTAGCCTGGAGTATAACCCTCCCTATCGTCAAGCTTTACTCTATATCTTTCCTTAAGTATGTTGAATATCTTTTTGGCAAAGGCCATAACCTTTTCCTCACTTCCTTTGGCTAGTATTGGTATAATTACTACCTGCACATATGCAACCTTTGGCGGCAACACTAGCCCTTTGTTGTCGCTGTGGATTGCAACCATAACTCCCAGCTCTCTTGTCGAGATTGCATATGTGTTCTGCCAAGCGTATTTCTCTTTGCCGTCTTTGTCGAGGAACTTTATATCAAAAGCCTTTGCAAAATTCTCCCCATCATTGTGGAAATCTGGTCCCTGCACAGCATAGCCATCTGGCATTATGTGCTCTATGCTGTAGCTTGCCACAGCCCCGGCAAATTTCTCATTTTCAGTCTTCCTGCCCGCGATGCCTGGCAGGGCTAGATATTCCCTCAGTATCCTGTCCCATAGGCCCATTATAAAGTCCTTCTCCTTCTCGGCTTCTTCCTTTGTTGCAAAAACGCTATGCCCTTCACACCAAAGAAACTCCCTGGTTCTCAAAAGTGGCGTAGGGTGCTTGAACTCCCACCTTACTGCATTGTTCCACTGATTATATCTAAGCGGAAGGTCCCTCCATGAGCGTATCCACTTGGCATAGCTTGGGTACATTATTGTCTCTGAAGTAGGCCTTACTGCAAGCCTCTCTTCAAGTTTGCTCTTCCCTGCGTGTGTAACCCAAGCCACTTCAGGCTCGAACCCAGCAAAGTGCTCCTTCTCTTTTTCCAGGAACCTCTCTGGTATAAACAGTGGAAAATATACATCTTCAACGCCATCTTTTTTAAGCTCAGCATCTACAGCATTAGATATTATCTGCCATGCTGCATATGCTGGAGGTTTGAATACAAGCATCCCAGAAACAAAGCTGTAGTCTACAAAACCCGATTTAGTCAATACTTCTGGATACCACTTTTCAAACTCATCCTTTTTTGCAGTAAGCCCAAGCCCTTTTTCCTTCTTTTCCTTCTTTTCTTTTGCCACATAAAGCACCCATTATAACTTATTTCTTATTTCACAATAAGATTTATAAAATAAAAGACTGATTAATATAAAGTGGTTTCATGTTGGTCGGCATAAAGAGGATTTATGACAAGAGGGAGATTACAGATGGAAAAAGGATCCTTGTAGATGCGTTATGGCCAAGAGGGGTTAAGAGGGGCACCTCAAACATAGATCTTTGGATGAAGGAGGTTGCGCCAAGCACAGAGCTTAGAAAGTGGTTTGCCCATGATCCATCAAAGTGGAATGAGTTCAAGAAGAAATATATGGAAGAGCTCAGCAAAAACGAGCATGTAAGCAAATTGCTTGATCTTGTAAAAAATGAGGATGTTACGCTGGTTTATGCTGCAAGGGATACAGAGCATAACAATGCTGTTGTGATTGCAGAGTACATAAA
>JBAMLI010000064.1:0-5354 GCA_039793645.1 archaeon | reverse complement strand
ACGGGGAGTCCGTGATTTGAACACGGGTCGCCAGGTCCCAAACCTGGAAGCCTACCAAGCTAGCCTAACTCCCCTGAAAAATCAGGCCTTTGGCCTTCTGCCAAGAGGCTTTGGTATCTTTAGCTCTGGGTATACCTTAGCCAGCATCTCCTGGTTTACATCAAAATCAAAGCCGAGATTCTGCACTACCTTTCTTAGAAGGTATGCATTTGCTACCTCCTGAAGCTCTTCTTTTCCTTTGCAAGCTTTTTGCACAGCCTCCCTTGCTTGTTCTGAGCTAAGGCTTGATATGACTTCAGCCAGAGACTTGAAACTCTTTCTGGCCCCGCTTGTTATCTTGTTTGCTGCCTCATCAAGAATGCTTGTGTCTATGCCAAGTATTTCGAATGCTTTTTTGTCTATTGTTTGCCTTATGGAAGCCAAGTGGAATGCTATCTCTTCCGGCTTCACATCATCGCTTATGCTCATTTTTTTTATAGCTATCCAGTTCTTGTACTTGGCCAAAAACTCTATTGAGTCTTTTTCTTCGCTACCCCCCATGCTAAAGACCTAAACTGATATCTGCTGCGTGAGATAATAGCCTGCAGCCTTTTCTCTGGCTACTCGTTTTACAATGTTTTTCTGAGCTAAGAGTACCAATGTATTTGTAACTAGGCTCTTTGGCCTGTTGCACTTCTTCGCTATGTCGTCTGCTGTCTTAAGCGAGTCCTCTTTTGTTGCTCCAAGTTCCTGCATAGCCTTTATAACAAGCTTTTCATTTGGTGTCAGGTCTACCATGCTATCAACCACTCAATAAGCGCTTCAAAAATTTAAAAATCTACTTCTTTATCCTTACTTCTCTTCTTTTTGGCCTCAATGCCTTGTATCCGCATTTCCTGCATTTTGTTGCTCCAGCGGGATTTCTAGCTTTGCATCTCTTGCATATCCATATCTTTGCCAATTTTTCATCTGCTAAAGGTATCCTTCCCATCTTAAGCACCAACAAGTAGCATATTTATTTAAAATATAAAGATATTTAAATTTAGTATTTTGCCTGCTCTGAGATGCTGCCTTTACAATGCATGCAAACAGAATGCGTGGCTTTGGATCTTTATTTGTATATAATTAATAAATAACTTTCTCAACAAAATATTTTTCAGTATCCTTTGAGTGGTCTTATGATAAATTTTGAGGAAATTGAGTCAAAATGGAACAAAGCTTGGGAAGATGCAAAGATTTTTGAGAGCGAGCCAAATGAGAAAGAATCTTATATGGTTACAGCTGCTTTTCCGTATGTAAATAATCCTCTTCATATAGGCCACCTTAGAACCTATGGTACTGCAGATATACTGGCACGGTACAAGCGCATGCGCGGCTACAATGTGCTATTTCCTATGGGATTCCATGCGACTGGAACCCCTGTATTGGCATTTGCAAAGAGGATAAAAGAAGGCGATAAGGATATTATAGAGGATCTTAAAAAGTTGGGCGTATCAGATGAGGAGATTAAAAAGATGGAAGATCCCGTCTATATAGCAAACTATTTCATGAAAATAATAGAAAGAGACATGCGCATAGCAGGGTTCAGCATAGATTGGAGAAGAAAGTTTGTCTCCATAGATCCCATATTCAGCAAGTTCGTAGAGTGGCAGTTTGGCATACTAAATAGCAATAAGCTGCTTGTTCAAGGGAGGCACCCTGTAGGATGGTGCCCAAATGAGGGGAATCCTGTAGGCATGCATGATACAAAGCATGGCATTGAGCCTGATATAGAAAGCGAGCTTGCGATAAAGTTTAAGGTTGTTGGAGAAGATGCATACATGCTGTGCACCACATATAGGCCAGAAACAATTTTTGGAGTTACAAACATATTTGTGAATGAAAATGCAGAGTATGTAAAATGTAGGATAAACAATGAGATATTCTACATTGCAAAGAAGGCTGCAGAGATCCTTTCTTATCAGCTCAAAATAGAGGCCATTGAGAATACAAATGGCAAGGAGCTTCTCAAAAAGAAATGCATAAACCCAATAAACGGAGAAGAAATCCCAGTACTTCCGGGCTTCTTTGTCAAGGAAGATGTAGGTACTGGGGTTGTAATGAGCGTGCCTACCCATGCTCCGTTCGATTATGCTGCGCTTGAGAGGCTTAAGCTTAGCGGCTACCCTCTCCCTGAGCTCAAGTTCAGGAAGCTTATAGAGGTGGAGATTGGAAGGTCCCTGGCTGATGTCTCTGCAGGCGAAGCTAAGCCTGTGCATATAGATATACCTGCCCTTGCTTACCTTGAAATACTCCATACAAATCCAAATGCGATAGAAGATATGCTTGAGTTTGCAACAAAGCTTGAATATAGGGAGGAGTCACACTGGGGGAAGATGATAGTGCCAGGCTATGAGGGTATGAGCGAACCTGAGGCTAGGGAAAAGGTCAAAGAAGAGCTAATCCAAAAAGGGCTTGCTTTTGAAGTGTATGTACTTGCAAATGCACCTGTCTACTGCAGATGTGGGGCAAAGATTGTGGTCAAAATAGTAGAGGACCAATGGTTCCTGAACTATGGGGACAAAAGATGGAAGGAGATTACAAAAGAAGCTTTCAAATCTATATCAATACTTCCAGAAAAGGCAAGGAGCGCGTTCGAATCTGCAATAGATTGGATAGATCTGCGTGCAGTTGCAAGGGCCCAGGGCCTAGGCACAAGGCTTCCTCTTGACAATAGATTCATAATCGAATCTCTATCAGACTCTACTATCTACCCTGCCTTCTATACAATATCCCATATATTGAAGGAGAATAATATAACTCTAGAGCAGCTCAAGCCAGAATTTTTTGACTATGTTTATAAAGGAATAGGGGATGCTGAAGCAATTTCAAAGAGCACGGGAATAGACTATCAAATAATCAAAAGGTGCAGGGAATCATTCTCATACTGGTACAAATTCACTTCAAGGCATTCTGGCCCAGACCTTATATTCAACCACCTCACGATGTACATATTCAACCACTCAATAGTATTTCCTAAAGAATATTGGCCAAAGCAAATAGTTGTAAATGGCATGGTGCTGAGTGACGGAGAGAAGATGAGCAAAAGTCTAGGCAATATAGTCACTGTCACAGAAGCTTCCCAAAAATACGGCATAGATACGATAAGGATGCAAGAAAACGGAGGCGCAGACCTTTTCAGCGACACCAACTTCACTGAAAGGGAAGCAAGGGGAATAATGGAAAGGTTTGAATACCTCTACAAGGTCATACAGGAGCTTGATTCTTATGAAGGCGGGGAGCTTGGGAAGATAGACTACTGGCTTTACTCCAAGCTGAACAAGAAAATAAAGGATGCAACTGCTTACATGGAAAATCTTGAGCTGAGGGATGCAATCACAAAAATATTCTATGACTCTATTAAGGAGCTCAGGAGGTATTTTGAGAGGGGAGGAAAAAATGCGATTGTGCTAAGGGAATACATGCAGGACATTGCGCTTATGCTCCAACCGATTGCGCCCCATATGGCTGAAGAGTACTGGCACATGCTTGGCAATGATACATTCGCATCGAAGGAAAGGTGGCCTCAAGCTGAAGAATCAATGATAAACGATAGCATTGAGGTGCTTGAAGACTCTATAGATTCTTTCATAGAGGATGCAAAGAATGCAAAAGCTCTCCTTGAAAGAAAGGGCAAGCAAGCAAAGAAAATGAAGATAATAATAGCAAGCGACTATAAAAGGGAGCTCCACAACAAGCTTGTAGACCTGAAGGATCCCAGCAGGGTGATAAGCGAGGCTGAAAATAAAGAGGTTGCAAGCAAGTACGTTGTAAAGCTTGCCAAGCAGCTCAACGAGCTAAGGAGGATAAACATAAGCGAAAAGGAGGAGTTTGAAGCCTTTAGCGAAGCAAAGGGCTACATAGCTGGAAAGATAGGCTTGGAGGTAGAGGTAGAAAAAGAGGAGGATTCACAATCGCAGAGGGCTCAGAATGCAATGCCCCTCAAGCCGAGCATAGATATTTTATAGCTTGATAAGCTCTTCATAAGGTTTATAAAAATATAAACTTCATTTAAAAATATGTACCACAACTATCTTACAATCATTGTTCCTTCAATATTTTCGCTTGTTGCGACATATATTGCAGTAAAGTTCATAATCTCCTATTTTTACGAGGCAGGCATAGTGGCTGAAGACCACAACAAGGAGAAGCCTGTTGTGCTGCCAAGCAGCGGAGGCATAGCAGTTGCATTGGGGTTGGTTGTAGGCATATTGACATATACTTTCGGTGGCAGTTTCGTATACAAGCCTGTGCTTGACATAGACAATCTTCTTGCAACAGCTCTCTCCATAGTGCTCATAGTGTTTGTCGGATTTATCGATGATTTGAATGTAAGGAAAAAGAGAGTAAGGGCAACAGGCATGATGGACATGAAAAAAGGCCTCAAGCAGTGGCAGAAGCCTCTGCTTACAGTACTTGGAGCATTTCCGCTCATGGCAATTAATGCTGGAATTTCATACGTGCATGTGCCCCTATTGGGAACAATAGATTTTGGCATTCTCTACCCTCTTATAATAATACCTCTTGCAGTTATATTTGTATCAAATGCTTTCAACCTGCTCGGTGGCTTTGATGGCTTGCAAAGTGGCATGGGCTTAGTGGCAAGCCTTGGCATGCTTCTATATTCTTTGTTCTATGGCACAAACATTGGCATACTTCTCTCAGCCCTTCTTTTCTCCACTTTGCTAGTATTTTATCCATTTAACATGTACAGAGCAAAGATAATACCAGGGGACAGCTTTACATACGGCGTTGGGGCGGCATTGGTGGCGATAATGATAATGGGCAATGCAGAATCCTTTGGCGTTATAATATTCATGCCTTGGATCATTGAGTTTTTCCTCCATCTAAGAAAAAAATTTGATGTTACAGATGTTGGGATAAGGCAAAAAGATGGCACATTTAAAGCCCCATATGGCAGAAGAGTATATAGCCTCACACACTTTGTCATGAACCTCAAACCCATGAAAGAGTATGAAGTTTCAAATTATCTTATCGCAATTGAGGCACTTTTCGTAATTTTAGCTTTTGCTTTGAAGCTTCTAAACATGTTGTAGGTGTTTGCTTTGAAAAAGGAAGAATTTATCTTGACCCCTTGGGAGGCAAAAGGAAAGATTGACTACGACAAGCTTATAGAAAAGTTCGGCACAAGCAGGATAGACGAAGCACTTTTAAGCAAAATAAAGGGCATTACAGGAGACCTTCATCTATTTTTCAGGAGGGGATTGGCGTTCTCTCATAGGGACTTTGACATTGTCATAAATGAGTATTTGAAGGGCAATGGGTTCTTCTTGTATACTGGGAGGGGCCCGTCAGGAAAGATGCACATAGGCCAC
>JBAMLI010000063.1:0-5402 GCA_039793645.1 archaeon | reverse complement strand
GAAAGCCTTACTCGAGCACGTAGTAATCCTTGGTTACGAACTGAACACCGATTAATGCGGGTATTGAAGATCCAGATGTTACATAGTTCAGGTCAAATGAAAGATTCATTGCATTCTTCTGGACAAGCACATCCTGCTCAAGCAGACCAACCGATATTGCATTGGAGAAGTATGACTGATATAACTGCTTTACACCATACTTTTCAGTTGGTGTATAGAACATGTATTCTATTACCTTTGCGCTTGGGTCGAAGTCCGCTATACCGAAGATGTACATTGTCACATAGTCATGCAGGTTCAGCACTGGTGTTGATGAGCTGTAGCCAAGATTAAGTGCGAATACGCCTGTATTCCATCCAGCCGTTACGCTTGTCTTTATCCAGTTCTCGACAACCGTTCCGCCGGGAGCATATACCGTAACTGGTCTTATCATCTGTGCAAAGAAGCCAGATCCAAACTCTTTCTGGAAAGCAGTCTTTGAGTAGAGCAGTGCAACTGTTGAGCCAACAAGCTTGCTATCGAATTCGCTTCCAAAGTTCCTCTCTGGCATAAAGACTGTAAAGTTCTTCTTCCAGAAATTCAGGAATTTGAATAGTTCTGCTCCAGTCACCGTTGCATCCTTGATTGGAGGCAGTGATGGTATGATTGCACTCTCGTACTGGTCAATATCGCTTCCTGTTGATGCCCTGATCCAGCCACTCAGTGTTCCAAGGTCTATGTTCACGTTCTTACTATTCCACGCATTCCTTATCAAATCCTCTAAAAGTGCCATTTAGGTCACCTCAAATACCCTTTACCAAAAAGTATATATATTATTTTAGTATAATAATAAAAGGAGGTTACATATGACACCAATGATACCAAGCAAAAAGGATTATACGCTCGTAATACACTGCAATTACGATACTTATCTACAGTTCATTAATACATACCTGAAGGCAAAGAGGATAAAAAAATTCAAGAACCACGAACAGTTCCTCCTGTCCATGCTGCATCTGTATGAAAATGCAATGGTTTCAGAGAGGCTGAGACCATGAAAATAGGAACAGAACTTACCATTCACTTGAACATACTCGCCTTCATCGGTGGTACTGGTTTTGTCTTACTGCTCAGGGGTGAAATACTCATAGGATCCATTATGTTGCTGGCAAGCGGAATATATGGCAACATATTTGCTAGGCATATCTCAAAAAAGATAATGAAAACTCTCACAAATCTTTTGGTATTGCTCAAAAAATGAGTTGGAGGAATTTTATTATTATTTCTGCATCTCTGGGATAAAGCCTTTTGATCTCTTCCATTATTTCATTGCGTTTTTCTGCAGATGCACTCTCCCAGTCAGCGAATGCACTTCTTATGTTCTCTATCATCTCCTCCCTTGACCTGTTGAATGATTCAAAGGATGCTTTTGCGAACCTGTTCCTGACCTCTTCCTGCTTTGGTGTGGGGTTTTTTACCGTATACGGCAATCTCCTTACATATACTGTGCCGTTCTTGTTTCTGCAGAACTGAACCTCGACTTCTTCACCGTTTTCAAGCCTGATTTTGAATTTCATAGCAATCTACCGTATTTTCCTATCCTTTCCTCTTCTACGGTATTTAAAGCATATATCCAGTATAGTGTTGCCGTTTTTCCCGGCTTTGGTCTGGTAATCCTGCCCAGCCTCTGGATCATATATCTCGGTGTATCTCTTGATGTTGCCAGCCATATTGCCTTATCCACATCCGGTAGATTCACACCCTCTTCCAATGCAAATACGGAAAGCAGAACCTTTATTTTCCCTTTTGAAAATTCATCAAAGTATTTGAACCTATCTTCAAGCCTCACATTCGCAGTAATGAGAACGTTTGAAATACCATTCCTGTCCAGAATGCTTTTGAATGTCTGTGCGGATTCTATTGTTTCAAGAAAGACAATGAACTGTGAATCAGGGTTGGACTGTATGATTTCCAGTGCTTTTTGCATTTTTGTCATATTATTGGAGAGAACTCTCCTCCTGTCCTGCAATGCTTTTAAGGCACTTCTTGCGAGCAGGAAATATGGGTTTTTTGGATCAGAGGCAACCCTTGACCAGTTATCAGGTGGGCCTATGGTTCTGAGAGCTTTTGTGATTGTCATCTGCGCATTCTGATATTCCTCCATTTCTTCTTTGGATAATATCACTGAAATGTATTCTATGGTAACAGGCACCTCCATTGGTGTGCCTTTGAAATGCACGGGATACTTTTCTACTGCGACTGGAAGGTAGGTTTTCTGCTCTTTATACCCCTTCTCTCCGGGCTGTTTGACCGTGGCGCTCAAGCCTATTATGTATTCTGCAGTATCCATAATTTCATATAGTATTGCTTTTGTGACATCTCCATAAAGGTGATGAACCTCATCAAGGATTACCACCCTATACATCCTCAGATTTGGTAAGTGTTTGGGCATCCTTGCGGTCTGGTATGTTGTTATTGTTACAGGGCCAAACTTCTTTTCTTCGGCATATACAACCGAGGGCTTTAGACCATATTTTTTCAGCTCATTTTCCCATTGATGTAAAAGTATTACGGTAGGGACTATCACTATTGCAGGTGTCCCGAACCTTTTTATTGCCTCTATGCCTACCATGGTCTTTCCAGTTCCTGTAGGCAACTGTATGCTTACCCTTTTCTGCTTGGCAATAGCCTGAAGTGCCTCTTCCTGATGTTCATACAGCTGTGGCAGTCCAACGAACTTTTGCTCCAGTTCAAAGAATTTTTGCTTTACCGTAGTTCTTCTCTTCATTTCTCCTTCTATTGTCTTTTGTGTGGGCGGGAAATAGCCTGCTGCTTCTTTGCTCTCGTCCCTCTTTTCATGCTCTACCTTGAAGGTATACTCTATCCCACCCGTCAGGGTTCTCTGTGCTATCAGCCCCCTGCTATACTGTTCTATTGTTACCCATTTGATATTTTCCAGCCTCTCTCCCTGATAGAATTTCTGCAGTAAATAGTTTCTGAAACTTGAAACTGGAATGGCCTTATCCTCTATTACCACTACAGATGATTTTATAGAATTAATTATATTATTTATTATGTCATTTAAATATTTCTTCTGCTCATCCGTAAGTTCTTTTGCCTGAAAGATCGTCTCATCCTGAAGCCTATCCCATTCATTTTCAAACATTATACACCACCAAAGAAGTATTCTTTATGCTTTATTATGTATGCGTATGGATCCGCCATTGCCTCAGCCAGTTCCTCATCCGTGCCAATATTCCACACCCTTGCCAGTACAGTCTTTATTTCATTCATTTCGTCAATGTCATTGTTTTCCTCCGCAGTCCTATACTGGTCAAGCACCTGAGACAGCATCTCAGAATATATCTTTGCTTTTGCATCTATTTCTGATGTTGCCTCTATTTTTTGTAGCTTTTTTTCTTCCATGCTTTCTGGCATAACTTCTGGAGGAACCTTTCTGAAAAGATCATTCAGTGCAGATGAGAACGCCTCAGATATTCCCTTGTTCCTTGCTATGGCCTGTTTAATTTCCTTCCAGTCAACCTCATCCATCAGACCAGTTAGGTCGTTCATCTGAACCGTTTTCTCTGGATAATACTTTTTGAGATTCTCCAGAAACTTTGCGAAAACCGAAAGATTAATCGGTGTCCTTTTACTTCCTATATACATATCGTATAATGTTGTTATTTCTACAGGGAATTTCCTTGGAGCTCTCTTTGGTGCTGATGGTTTTGATTCAGCTGGTGCAGTTACTGGCTGTGGTGGTGGGGATGGCTGCTGTGTCTTAATGCTTTTCAGTTCGTCCATCAGCTTTTGCAGCGTCTCCTGTATTGTCTCCGTTTTTTCTTCTATATTCGAAATCCTATCAAATATTTCAGGTGGGAGTGCTACGACAGGCAACTCCTCCCTCTTTTTTTCGGCTGGTGCCTCCTCTTTTTTCTCTTCTATCTGTACAGCTGGCTTCTTTTTTGCACCTATTGGAAAACCGAATAATTGCACAAAATATCCATATTTATATACATCTCTCATTAATTCAGCGTATAGAGATATTTTATTTTGGTCTGCCTTTTCCTGATAATAGCTTAGGATGGAAAATAATGAATTGGCCAGCTGTACAATCCTTTTATCGTCAGAAAACGCTTGATACAAATGATACAAACCAAGCTGATATACATTTTCAGCCCGCATATTTTCTTGAGACAGCACACTCTTTTTTCTATCATATTCCCTCATTACATTTTCATAATCCTGAGGGGATAACTGCTTGAGCTGTGCCTCGAATACTTTTGGAAAAATGCGATATTCATAAGGAGTTGTGATATTACGGATTTTTTCGATTAAACTAAATACCTGTTTCTGATCCATACGATTTTTCTTATACACAAAAAATATAAAAAGTTTTGTTTATTCGTTTTCTATCTCTGAGTCAGGAAGCTCTTCAAAGCTTGTCCCACCATAGCCCGTATAAAGACGCAAAGCCCTGTTGATCGCTCTTGTCTCTGCCATTTCTTTCAAAAATGGATACATCCTTGTATTTTTGACGTTTTCAAAATTCGCTGTCCCGTTTGCTACCGTTGGCTGTAAATAATATTGCAGAATTACCATTCTCTCTGGTTCTGGTATATCTTTCAGGATATTCAGTAGGTTGATAGGTATTTTTGGGTATACCTTTGCCGTGGCCTCCCAAGTCTTGGTTTCATTATTATATTGGCTTGAAACCTCTATTCTTTGATATCCTATTCTGGATGCAATATAGAGCAGCCCGGGATGCTTGATATATAGCTGACCGTCGATCAGCATAAAGTATAGGTTGGCTATATCATCCGGTATGTTGTACTGCTTTGCTATGGAGCTTATTGCTCCCTTGCTGACTGTAAAGCTTTTGGGTGTTTCCTTTGGCTGTGGCATAGTCGTTGGTTGCATCTGTTTCTCTTCTTTCTGCACTTTATTTTCCCATGCTTTGAAAAGTTCCATTTGCTTGTTCTGATATTTCTCTATCAAGCCCTCCATTTGCACCCTCATATCCGCTATCTCTGATTTTAAATTTATTATCTGGTTCTGGTCAAGTGTTTTGTTTGCCTCCTTCTCCTTCTTTTCTATTTCGGTCATCATCCTGTTTATGTCCCTTGCTATTCTTATGAGCTCCATTTCATCTTCTGAAAGTATTTTTGTTAATTCAACGTCCTTTGTGAAGATGGCATTTTTGTAGCCATCCCCACTTCTCACTAATGGGATCTTCAAATCATCCTCATAAAAATATAAATTTCCAGCTTGTAGTATTTTCCTGTCCATTTTTCACACCCCCGTTATGCCCTGCATTTTTTCCCAGCACTTCGGCCCATACCCCCTCATTACGCTTTTTGGATCCGTCAATTTCCTGCCACATCTTTTGCAATGTCCTACCCCGTAAAATTTTTTTTGTG
>JBAMLI010000062.1:0-6398 GCA_039793645.1 archaeon | reverse complement strand
GTAAAGGCGCCTGCAGGCTTCAGGACAGAGCGCGGATCAATGGTTGCTTCAATAACACCAACACAAGTAACATACGACATGGCGAAGAGCGTTGACATGCTGCAGTTCATAGTTGGACCAGCATCAACATCAGTAACAACAGCAGAGCATGTGATAGGACCATTCTCAGTGGGTGCACAGGCATTGCCTAACGTGACAATAGCAAACGTAACAGCAAACTGCACATTCTCAACAACCTCATGCGTTGTAAACGGCATAAGCAACCTCAGTGCAACGCCAAGCGTAAGCCAGGCAATAACGCCAGTGAAGCTCAACACAGCAGCAACACCGCTTGCAGTGCTTGACACAAACGCAAACCAGGCATCGACATTGATAGTAATAGGAAGCAAGTATGTAAACTCAGTAGCAGCGCAGATCTTTGCGCAGAACCCAAGCCTTGACTCTTCATTCGGTCCAGGCTCAGTGATAGTGCAGGCATTCGGAACAAACAGAATACTCGTTGCTGGATACACAGCCGACGAGACAGTGCAGGCTGGAAACCAGTTCATACAGGACTTGCTCACAGCAGCAGGGCAATAAATTTGATTATTGGGCCTTTTGGCCCTTTAACTTCTTTTTATATTTATTTTCGGGCTTTAGCTTAGCCTATTGGTCAAATTTGCCGGCAACTTTTGCTGATCTTTTCTAAATAATCTATTTCTGCGATTTGTAATGAAATAAATTTTCTCTTCGTAAAACCAAGGAAAATGATGGGTTAAAGATAAAGCATTTCTTCAATTGTAGATGCAAACAAATATTTTTAAATGTTTGATTGGGAATAATATAAGACCAGTTGATAGCATGAAACTTTATTTGTACATTTTTGCCTCTCTTTTGTTCGGCCTGGCATATGCCAGCGTGCCTGCGCAGGTATACTACCTGCTTTCAAGCTACAATGTGCCCAACTCCCTGATAAATTCCTTAGTTGCTGTAAACATTACATACTCCAACAACACATATACGGCGCTTTACCAAAATGACAAGCTCCTATTCCTAATAAATGACTCTAAGAATGATTTCGTTCTGAATGTAACGCAAATATTCACTATAATAAGGAATTATACAATAGCAAGCAGCTTTGGCTCAATAAACAAAAATATGCTTCTCAGCTATATGCATGCATTCCAAAACTCTTCGCGCGATGCAATAAACTACTGCCTTTTTGAGACAGGCCTTGACAAATATACATGCAATGTAAGCAATTCTTGCTACTCTTGCCAAACAGTCCCTGTATGCAACCTTCTAATGTACAAGACAGATGGTGTTACTGGCACGTTCGCACAAGACATAATGAACTTTGAGAAGGAATACTCTATATTGAACAACAGCTTCAACGCCTTTTATTCAAGCATAAGCACGATGAACCCAAAGAACTCTGCGTATAATCTAGCCATAGCCAATTCTGCTTTTGCAAACATAACAAACATGTCGAGGAAGCTTTATACAAATGGCCTCTTCCCTATAACCCCTAACATAACAAACTCCATGATGTCCCAGTGCATATTCTACCCAGATCCAAATACCGCCCCATGGTACTGCTACGCATTTGGCTACTGCGAAGCGCTTACATATAATTTCTCGATTCTCAACAAGACCGCCCAGCTCATGGCAAGCATAAACAGCAAGCCGTTCAGCGACTCGCAAATATACACGATAGCATACAATGCAAGCCTCACAGAAGGCAAGTACATAGCCCCTATCTTATATGCAAAGAAACTGGCCGAATTGAATAGGATAATGAATGTCACGCTAGCCAATTACCCTTCATTACTCAATAGCTCTTTTTATTTGTTGAGCCACATAAGCAACGCAAGCCTATACAACAATCTGAACAAGCTTGCAATGCTGAGGAACTATACATTGAACAACTTTATGAGTATAAACCTCACGCAGTACAACAAGACCCTTGCTTCGTATATGGCCAATGTAACAGCCCTTTATTCAAGCCTAAACTCAACCTATGCCAGCATGCTTGCGCTGGCGCGCAACAATACAATGCTCTTGCTAAAGGCTGAACTCAATTCTATGGAGCCCAGCGCCTCACTACTCCGCCTTTCATTGGAAGAGCTTGAGTTAAACAAGTTGGTAAGCGGCAAGATAAACAATCTTTCTTATGTATCTTCGAGGCTTACGGCAATAAACAGCGAAGCAAAATCAATCTATTCTAAGCCATTTGGGCTTGTTGAGCTTGCAAGGGCTATAGATGGACCTTTTGCAAGGAGTTTGTCGATGGCAATACCAATGCCATACCAGTCAAACCTCTCATTGGCACCGTTATATGGGGCTGTGCTAAGCTTAATGCTAGGCATCATTCTTTTTGGAGTTGTATTTTTGGTATATATGAATCTTAAAATCAAGAGGAGAATAATAATCAACAAGCGCACAATGAGGAATTGGCGCATCCTCTTTATTGCATTGTTTGCACTCATAATAATATACGCCTCCATCACATATATGTATGACCTGAAGGCTAGCTCCTTCGCACCGATAAGCGCATTTGACAACTCAGTTGCGCATTCGCACTATGTCGTTGTGGTGCTCAATGGCACGCCAACAATAAACCAGTACCGGTGCGGAAGTCTAGTGAGCAAAAACCTGATAAGCATGGGCAAGGAGCCTGTGCTAATCTCCATAAACAACAATACATGCACAGTCGGAGACAAGACAATGGGCCTTAGTATGTGCATGAACTTCTACGCCCAGTCAAACATTCCGATGGTGATACTGACAAACAGCAATACTAACATGCTTAAAGTCTATTCATTTTATGGCTCTTACCTTGAGCTTAGAGGAAATGAAAGCATGATGGATGCATGCTATCCTGCATGGCTTTTGAAGTGAGCTAAATGGACGAAAGCAAAAAAAGGAGAAGCAATCCAAATGGAAATGCTAGCAAAAAGAAGGAAAAGAAGAGCAAGATCATAGAGTATGTCCTTGTCTTTGGAATAATCTTGGCGATATTAATATTGGCTTACCTCCTTTTCTCAAACTTTCTAATAACACCTTTTTCAACCTTTCTGTCTAACTTCAAATCTGCGCCAAGAATTGCTGTAGTTGTATCATTCCAAAATGAATCCCAATACATATCCGAATATCCTTGCTTCACAAAGCTTGTAGGATCGATAGCATATACAAGGAATGCAACCACTATTGACTTTTTCATCCTCAACGCTACAAACTGCACATACCCTGTTTATGGGCTCGGAAGGCCTACGCAAGTAGGCACTACAACGAGGGCAAAATGCCTCTCAATTGCAAGGTCTGAGCCCAGCATATTCCTAAACTACAGCTCTGTAAATAGGACCATAATAACCCCATACCACCTATATGTGTATGGGAATGCTGCATATATGCTTGCATGCCCGATAGCAGCGGAATTTACTTGATCCTTTTGTATATAATAAGACCATTGCTGCTATAGTAAATTGAGTAGTTGTCGCCCATGTATGCATAAACGTTGAAGGAGTTTGAAACCATGGGCCCAAAATCCCCCAAATTTTTGTCTAGAATAATATAATTTGGGGTAAACCAGTATGTTGTATAGTTGAGTGCCTCAAACCATAGGGGCTTTTCATCAGGCGGATTTTCTACATAGAGCATGCTGTACAAATGTGGGCTTATGCTTCCCTGCGCCATCACACTATAGTTGGGTGAGTTGGCGTTGAGGGTGATTCCAATACCTTCTACACTGCTTCTTGCAAATGGAAGTGGGAATGGATAGAGGATAAGAAAGGAGAAAAGGAACAAGGCGGTAAAAAAGTATATGCTTGCCTCAATCGCCCTTGGCCTAGCCTTAACGTTTTGCACGCCTAGCAAAGCACCTGCAAGGCCACCTATTGCATAGGCAAAATATTGCATATACGGAGTTGTAAACAATGCATTCTTTACCACGAATACCTCTGCGAGCCATGGGGCGATGAAGAAGAGGGTTGGCACTATCGAGAACAAGGCGGATATTCCAAAAGAAAAGAGTACATCAAGAAGCCAAAATAACGACTCTGGGCCCAGGCTATTATTTGCTGGCTTGAGTAGCACATTTTTCTGCTCTCCAAAAAAGTTCATTACCTTCAGCTGCGGAGGCACATTTGATTTTATCTCAATTGAGAGAGCCCAATAAGCCGCTATGAAAGCGCTTGCAAGAACTATCGATGCCAGCAAGACCTTGAGCATCTTCTCATCTTTCTTGCCTCTTTTGATGAGCTCGTTTGCAAGCAGGCCTATTGCAAAGAAAAGTGCAAGCACAGACCCTGTATCGATTATGCTGAGCAGAAGGGCAAAGCTTGCTATGAATAGCTTGCTCCTTTTGAGGTAGAGGTAAAGGCTCAGCATGTAGAAGAAGGGGATTATGCCTTCAAGGTGGGCATCGAATATGCCAAGGCCCCACAAGGCTGGGTTTGCAAGATATGAAATTGCAAATGCAAAACCAAGTCTTTTTTCTTTCAAGCTTCCTATAAAGTATATTATTGGGGCAGTGAAGGCAAGCATGAGGTTTTGGAGCCATATGAATGAAAAAGGGTTTCCGAAGAGCTTGTAAAAGAGGAAAATGATTGGAGTGATGAAGGAGAGGTGATTCATGAATACAAAAAACTGCAATGCGCCTACATGCTCTACAGAGTAGTAATACAGATTGTAATCTGCAAGCCCTATGTCAAAATATGTAGAGAGATAATTTGTATACTTTAGATATGCATATACATCCCAAAAAAGCATATAGAAAAGAGATGCAAGAATTATAGCTGCAAAGCTTTTTTCCAATTTCGTTCAAGCACCTATTTGTATCTAAGCAAGGCGCCTATGCCTGTAAAGCCCATGAGGAATTCTTTGCCGTATGAGCTTTCGCTTGATACAAAGACAGTCTCTACTCCTTTTTTATCTGCAATGTCTATAAGTTCCTCAATCGCATCTTCCACCTTCTCTATGCTGAGCGTCCCGCCGCAACTGTGCTTTTCTTCCCTATGCCCATTCTGTTCAAGCCTTTCAAACTCCTCCCCGCATGTATTGCACTTGTATTTCACCTTTTCGAGCTCCAGGTCTTTGTTTATTATCAAGGTGCTGACTTGGTTGGCCTCGAGCGCTTTCTTTGTGCTTTCATAGCCGTATGTTGCCAAGCCCCCTCTAGAAATTTCCTGCATAAACTTTTCTATAACCCTTCTCTCCTGCGAAGCCTCCTGCTGCTCCAGGAGGTCTTTTGCCTTGTCGACCAATTCTTCTAAGCCATATTCATCTGTATAGCCCGTATCATAAACGCCAAGTATCTTTATCTGGTAGTTTAAGGAGTTGCTTTTTATGAAGCCTTCCTTTGCAGGACCAGGCCCCCCTACAATCAATCCTTTTATCTTGAATTGGTATTGCTGGAAGAGCTGGTTTATTGCATCTCCTATCCTTTTGTAGTAGTCCTCTATACTTTCTTCTATCGCCCTTTCGTATCGCCTTGCTGACTGCCCTCCTTTTCTAACTTTTGCATGGGCTGTAGAGTTTAGCCTCTTTACAACCTTTATGTGGGTGCCTGAAAGCGTCGCTATAGTTGCTTCCCTGCCGTCCATCACAAGCAAGGCATATGTGTCCCTAGCCTCTACCATCTCTTCTATGGGGTCGAGCAGGAATGTAGAGTCGCATCTGTAGATGTTGACCTTAAGAGGCTGGGGGGGCTCCATCGAGAAGAGCTCTATATCCACTTTTCCAGGGTTGTTTGATATATTTCCGCAGAAAACTACAAGTCCGTTTTTTGGAGTTTCTTTGAAAAGCTTGAGGTACTGCATTATTTTTTCTATTGCGCTTAGGACATTTGTCCTCGTAGTCTTCGATTTGATGTTGGAGGATTGGCTGTATTCTTCCCTAAGCTTAGCCACCTCCTCGCTTATCTGGAAGCCAGCTGGTATATATACGCTAATAAGCTCTGTGCCTGAGCCCCTTATGGACTTGAGCCTCTTTATCTCTTTCATAATTTCGTATTCTTTTTTCATAAAAACCAGCTAGCCTATCTTCCTCTTTCCCATGTATGGCACTAGCACTTCAGGCACTGTTATAGTGCCGTCTTCATTTGCATAATTCTCAACTATTGCGACTATCGCCCTTTCTGTTGCGATTGCAGTTGCATTAAGCGTATGCACGTATTTTCTTTCATTCTTCTCATCGTATTTTATGTCAAGCCTCATGCTCTGCCAATCTGTGCAGTTTGAGCAGGAGCACATCTCGCCATATTTCTTTTGCACGGGCAGATAGGCTTCAAGATCGTATTTTTTGGCAGCCACTATGCCAATGTCTCCTGTGCATATGTTTACTATTCTATAAGGTATGCCGAGCGCCTTGAATATCTCTTCTTCATTTTCCCTAAGCTCTTCATGGTATTTCCAAGAATC
>JBAMLI010000061.1:0-7461 GCA_039793645.1 archaeon | reverse complement strand
GAAGAGAAAAGGTATCTGTCACTTATCACAACATAGTTTTTATTGAGGGCTGGCTCAACTTCTTTGCTTAGGTGGTGCGACCTATCAGCTGCAAAAAGAAGCTGCAGCGTCTCGCCCGAAATTGAGAGATCACCATTAAGCGCTGCCCTTATCATTCCTCCAATAATACCTTGCGTTGGCTCTTTTGTAAGCAAAACCTTTTTTCCTTCCTTTTTAAAATAAGATTCGAGAAGCGAAGCTTGCGTCGTGTTTCCTGCACCATCAAGCCCTTCAAACACCACAAATAAACCTTTTCTATCTTTCATGCCAATAATATTGCTCAAAAGATATTTAATTATGTTCGGTGAATTTATGTAAAGGTGTGGTTTTATGATTTTATCTGATTTTGACCTGGAGAATATGATAAAAGACAAAAGGCTTGTGATAAAGCCTTTTGATAGAGAGATAATAAGGGAAAATGGCATAGACCTAAGGCTTGCTGACGAAGTTGCATTCCACAACCCGATAATGGGGGAGGATTTTGTTATAGATCCTTCAAACGAGGAGCATGTCCAGAAGGAGTATATCATTGAAAAGAATAAAAAAGCGATAATCTTGCCCCCTAGGCAACAAGTCCTGCTTTCAACGCTTGAATACATTAAGATGCCTGACAATTTAATTGGGTTTGTTGAGCTTAGGAGCACATGGGCAAGGCATGGGTTAATTATGCCTCCTACTATAATAGATGCTGGATTTGAAGGCACAATAACGCTTGAGGTCTTTAATGCCTCACTCTACAAAATAAAGCTTAGGCCAAAGCTAAGATTCGCACATATAATATTTGCAGTGACAATGAATAGAGTGAAAAACACATATAAAGGAAGCTACAATAAGCAGAAAGGTATATTCAAGCCAAAGATAATAAGATAACAAAGCTTACCTTGTCAAGTCATTTATTTCCTCTTTTGTTGCCTGTTCTTGCTGAGATGGTGTTGTCGAAACGAGCACAACGTCGCCTACATTCTTGACGTTCTTGTATAAGACGCTCTTTGTCCTAAGGACATTCTTTGGATCGCCCTTCATACTCTTCCATGGTATCATAAGAAGCCTGCTTATCTCGCTCTTCTCTAAGTCGAGGATTATCGCCTGCACGTCTCCCAAATATTGGCCTGCGTCACTATATATATCCATGTGGTATAGTTCGGATAATTTCATTTTAACACCCTGTCGCCTTGAAATATTTAGAGAAGAGAATGCTTATAAACCTTTAACCTTGCGTATTTTAGTGGAATTCATGGCTGCATCCAGTCTATTTCGTAGTATTCATGCCCACTTTTAGGGAGGAGAATCTGTTTTACCTTGTAATATGTGATTGCTGTTTCCCTGTCAGCAATCGCTATAAGGAGCTCGAGTTTCATCTCTTTAGCCTTGCTTATGGCACCTGCAAGCTCTCTTCCACCTATTTGCTCCTCCTCGCCCAATGAGAGCATGGCATACCTAGGCTGGTCTTTTTCAGGATTGTCGGCTTCTCCGCCATGCCTATGGTAAAGTATATACTCTATATTTACTTCCTTTTCCTTGACCTCTCCAGGTATTGCAAGGATAAATGTCTTCCTAACTGAATGGGCAACCCTTATGGCTCTTGCCCATTCTGATATCAGAAGCTTTGAATCCCTCGGGAAGACATGCAAAACATGCTTTGAATGGGCCCACTCTTCCTTAGAAGAGTTTGATCCTGGCTTTGCCCCAGGAAAATATACTCTGAAATGCGTTCCAAACTTGAAGCCTGTTTTCACTATATAGCCGTTTTCGCGCCAGTCTTTGTAAACTTCATAAAGCATTGGAAAATCCTTCCTCCTCTTTTTTGCAATTTTGATTATGTCCTTTGGCTCCATGCTTTTTATGCTTAGCCTCTTCCGCTCCATAAGGTATAGAGTTTCGTATATGTCTAGCTTGTTTAGCTTGCCCTTTTCAGGGGCTTTGTATGATCCGTACTGCCCAATCCAAAACTTTTCATAAAGCTCTTTTCCCTTCTCTGGCTCTTTTATTATTGTTATCAAATCATCGCTGAAAAAGATGCCATTTGCCTCCCATTTTGGAAGGTCTATGGATGAAGAAGGGTATTTTCTGATAGGCGTTATGCCTGGCTTCTTATAATCTGTATTTGAAGGGCTTATGACAAGGCCTCTTTCACGCCAGTCTTTGTAGGCAAAGTAGCTTGCCATCAGCTTCTTCTTTTTGGAGAATATCTCTGCAACCTCGTCAAATGAGAGGCTCTTCCCTTTGTACCTGCACTTTGCATTCCTAATGTCAACAAGGTAGAGCACTTCTTCAGGCAAAAGGTGGAGCTTGCCCTCTTCCTCATAGCCAAAAAAACTTTTCTTAAGTATATCTCTTGTTGACTGGTCTGCAGCAATTACCTCTCTTTTGTTCAAAAATTCAAGCTCGAGCATGCAATCAACATAAAGATGAAATGATAACAATAAATAATAATTGCTTGTAAAAATCTATAAAACTAAAATCTTGAAATAAAACCTATAAAAATTTATAGAATGTAAACTACCCACGACTAAAGCCGTGGGCTTTCCATAGGTTGATTCGCATGTTGCACAGCAACGTTGGGCAAACCAACTTCATCTGGACGCATGAGCCCGCATCGATAGGTGATTAAATGCTTGAGAATAAGCCAAATATTCCAAAAGTGCTTGAGGCCATGATGCGCAGGCAGGGCTACCACTTTGTAGGCAAGCACTCCGCAGCTAAGCTTTGCAATTATACCACAAGCAGCCTGAAGGGAGGCACAACCTGCTATAAGAACCAGTTCTATGGCATAAGGAGCTGGCGATGCTTGCAAAGCGCCCCTACGCTTGGCTGCGACCTTGCATGCAGGTTCTGCTGGAGGATAATACCTGAAGAGATAGGCATTAAATGGAATGAGCTGAACTTTACAGAATGGGACGATCCAAAAGAGATAGCAGACGGCCTTATAAATGCGCAAAGGGTAATGCTCACTGGTTACAAAGGCAATGAAAAAGTAGATAAGAAGAGGCTAGAAGAAGCAAACGACCCTGCCCATGTAACATTCAGCTTGACAGGAGAACCACTCTTTTACCCTAAAATGAATGAGCTTATTGAAGAATTTCACAAAAGAAAGATGAGCACCTTCCTTGTGACAAATGGCACTTTGCCAGAAGCACTCAAGAAACTTAAAACCCTTCCAACACAACTCTATGTATCAGTACAAGCGCCAAACAAAGAGGTTTATGAAAAGGTTACAAGGCCAAAGATACCTCGTGCTTGGGAGAACTTCCTTGAATTTTTGGATATTTTTTCGAAGCTAAACACAAGGCGCGTATTCAGGCTAACCCTAATAAAGGGGCTTAACATGGTTGACGCAAAAGGCTATGCTGATCTTATCAGAAGAGGGAACCCTGATTATGTAGAAGTTAAAGGATTTGTATATGTTGGAGGAGCAAGAAACCCGTCAAGAAGCCTCAGCTATGACCTCATGCCCAAAAAAGATGATATACTCAATTTTGCAAATGAAATAGCCGAAGCATCAGGCTACATATTTACAGACTACCACAAACCTAGCAATGTAGCTCTTCTTTCGAAAAATGAGGAGATTGCATCAAAGAGGTTGATACATTTTGAAAAATAAAGCAAGGAAGAAAAGGAAAAAGGAGGAGGGCGCATTAAATATAACTAGCATTGAGAAAATTGAAGCCGAGAAAGATTATAGGAGAAGGATAAAGAAGATTGAGTATATACTTGGGAGCATACTCTTAGGGAGCCTTTTTGTTTTTGGCTTTATAGCTGCCAGCGCCATCTTGAATGAAGGGGCAGGCACATTCATCTCCACCATAAAGTCTATGAACCCCTTTTACTACTCTATCGCCCTGCTAATAATATTTTTGAGCTATGCGCTGAGGTTTCCGAAGTGGGAGTATTATTTGAAGAAATTGAAGGTAAATATACCAAGAAAGAAGAATTTCATAATATACCTTTCCATGTACTCCATGGACATAACGCCGGGCAGATGGGGGAGGGCAGTAGTTTCTTATACAATAAACAAGCTTACTAAGGTAAGATTTAGCAGGACATTCCCTGCTGTGGTGGCTGATATATTTACTGATTTCCTTGGCTTTGCAATCATATGCGTCTTCTTTGCATTTTTTGTGCATAGGTATGTTTTGGTCTCGCTCACTATAACCGCAATCCTGCTTTTGCCGTTTGTATTTCTATACCATGAAAAACCTTTTGTTTATTTGAAGTCAAAGCTTAGCAGATTCAAGAGCCTCAAGAGCTTTTTTGAGGTTGGAGAGCTTTACTTTAAAAACAACAAGATGCTTGGGAGGGATTCTTATTGGTACTCGATGCTCTATACGGTGCCTTCTATGTTCTTGAACGGATTGAGCCTCTATTTTGTAATGCTGAGCTTTGGGGTTGATGTTGGCGTAGCAAACATACCCACTGTTGTTTTCATCTTTGCCTCTTCGCTTATTTTCGGAATGATAACAGGCATACCAGCCAACCTTGCAGTCACAGATGGGGCGATGCTAAGCAGCCTTATTGCATTTTTTGGAGGCATGGGCTTGAATTTTGGCCTTGCATCCATAATAACTATATTCTTCAGGATAGCGAGCGTTTGGTTTGTAGAGTTGTTTGGCTTCATTGCACTTGCTTATACCTTTAGATATTGGAGATAATATATTTTGAGAGCGCTTCCTCTTCTGCAAAATTAGGATTTGAAGGGATTATTAGGGAGATTATTTTTCCAGTAAACCTTTTGCTCATGCGTGCAAGCATAGCTCTTTCGCCAAATGCTATGTCCTGGCTTGCTTTGCCTATGTCTGCAAGCACAATTATCTTTTGAGGTAAACTTACCCCCCTCTCGCGCTCTGCTACCTCAAGAAGGGCAAGGGCCTCTTCAAGGCTCATTGCCTTTTCCTCTTTGTAGTTATAATCGAGTAAGACAAGCGTATGCTCGTTGTTTTTCAGGTTTTTATCAATCGTATCGATAAACGAGATGGGCTTGTATTTTTTGCTCCAGAATGGGATGGTAGTTGTGGGACCAAATCTATAGATATCAAGCCCGCTTTCGCCTATGGCTGCTGTGAATATGGAAGGTGCGTGAAATACCTTTACTTCTATTCCATTCTTCTTTGCCAAATCCAATATAGTATGGTGGGTTGTAGCAATAAGCGGATCGCCAGGCACAAGGATTGCAATGTCTTCGTTTTTGGCATTTTTTATTGTTTCGTAGGCATTTTCTTCTAAATCAGACCTGCTGAGCCTTAATAGCTTTTTACCTGTTTTAGCCTCTAAATATTCGATATAGTCATTGTCTATCCTATTTGTATATGGGTCGAGCATGAGCCTGCTAGCTCTTCGTATAACTTCCAGTGCCTTCTCAGAAATATCTCCCCTTTCAAGGCCTAGCCCTACAAGAAAAAGCATGCTTCCACCTTGGCTAATCCCTTATTCCTTCTGGTGTTATTTTTATTATACACTCTCCTTCAGGCATATTTGGCGAATCTACAAGCCTTACAATTCTTTTGTCCTCCTTTCCCTTCCTTATGTAGAGCCTTGTTGTCGCTGCATGCGCTATTATGTTGCCACCAACCGGCGTTGTTGGATCGCCAAAAAGTATTGCTGGATTGTCCATGACTTGGTTTGTTACATATACAGCTATGTTGTATTTGTCTGCTATGCTTTGGAGCTTGTGGAGGTGCTGATTTAGCTTCTGTTGCCTTTCACCAAGAGCCCCCCTGCCTACAAACTCAGACCTAAAAAGTGCCATAAGCGAATCAACGACAATCAACTTGATATTTTTTTCTGTTATAAGCTTCTCAGCTCTTTCGATAGTAAGTATCTGTTGCTCTGTTGTTGAGACCCTGACTGAGAAGATGTTTTGCAGGGCTTTGTTTGGGTCCAAACCGACAGCCTTTGCCATACTTACTATCCTCTCCGGCCTGAAAGTTCCTTCTGTATCTATAAAGAGAACATTGCCTTCAAGGCCTCCTTTTTCTACTGGCAACTGCACATTTACAGAAAGCTGGAAGCCTATTTGGGTTTTGCCGGAAGCAAACCTACCATATATTTCAGTAATGCCGTTTGTTTCCACACCCCCTCCAAGAAGCTCATCAAAATTCTTGGATCCTGTGGTTATCCTACCAAGCGCCTTCCTTTTTGCGAACACCTGCTCTCCAGTCTCGTACTCTATTGTAGTCGCCTGCTTTGCTGCATCTATGGCTTTCTTTGCAGCATCTAAGCTTATTCCAGCAAGGTCTGAAAGATCATGAGGAGAAGAGGTTGCTACCTTTTCTATCGTATCTATGCCAGCCTCCCTAAGTTTTTCAGCTGTGGCTGGGCCTATGCCTGGAAGGTCTTCTAGATTCTTTATACTCTTTTCTTTATCTTTGGCCATGCCCCCAACTGCTAACATTTAGAAATGGGAGAATAAGAAATATAACCCTTTTGAATGCTGTTGCGCAAGGGCATTCAGGGTTATCTTTTTATTTCTTTTCAGGTTAATCTATCAATTAAAAGGAAGAGGCCAGCACATTCGCATGCGCTGGCAAGGCGACCAGTTTTACCCTTCCTACAGTAGAGAACCCGTATTTAATATAGGACAGTATACATTTTTAAAAGTTTCCATTTAGTGGAATTTTTCAAAAATTTGAAAAAGCGATGGTATGCAGTTTTTGACTCTCGATGGGAAAGGGATTGCTTCGGCTCTTGCTCTTGCTCTATTAATCCTCTATTTCGGCAAGGAGTATGGTGTATTTTTCCTTTCATTGCTGCTTCTCTTTCTTGCACTTTCTGCTATAGTAACAAATGTGGGGAAAAATAAAAAAAGAAGCTTGGGGCTCTATGAAAAGTCAAGGGGCTGGAAGAATGTGCTTGCAAACGGATTGGCGCCCCTCCTTATTGCGATTTTATTTTACTTTGAGCCTGGCTTCAAGATGCAGCTTGCCTTGGCTTATGTTGCGAGCGTTGCTGCCATAACAGCAGACAAATTTGCAAGCGAGATAGGGGTGCTTGATGGCACACCAATAATGCTGTTGACAATGAAAAGAGTAGATAGGGGCGTTTCTGGCGCTGTAACATTGCTAGGGCTGGCTGCGAGCTCATTTGCTTCTTTTGGAATAGCGCTTGCATCTTTTTTTATTACACTAAGTTTGGAGGCATTTGCAATAGTTTTTGTATCTGGGTATATGGGCAACATCGTGGATTCGCTGCTGGGCTACTACGAAGAAAAAGGCATAGGCAACAAGTTTACAACTAATTTGGCATGTGCACTTTCAGGCTCTCTTTTCGCACTCCTTTTCTTGGCTCTGGCAGGGCTTATGTAAATAATAATTCCATTAGATTCCAAAAAAGCGAAAAGTTTATTTAATTTTTATTCTGTATTTTAAGCGATGGCATGAAGAAAAAAGAAGGATCTTTTAAAGATGCAAAAGCCCAGAGCGCAATGGA
>JBAMLI010000060.1:0-7782 GCA_039793645.1 archaeon | reverse complement strand
ATGCTGCAAGGGATACAGAGCATAACAATGCTGTTGTGATTGCAGAGTACATAAAGCAAAAGCTAGAAGAGAAAAAGTAGCTATTCGAGAATCGTTTTATATAGCTTCAAAGTCTCTTCTGTTGCCCTCTTCCATGTGAAGCTCCTTGCATATTCTGTTGCTTTTTCCTTCAATTTTTTGTCATAGCCTTTTTCCTTAAGGTCCATTATTATCTGTGCCATATGCTCAGGGCTCTCCGCCTCGAAGCAGTATTTTCTTATCTCTTTTGGCACCTCGCCATCTTTGTAGAGTATTACAGGCAGGCCTCTTGCCTGGGCTTCAAGAATTGGACGGCCAAAACCTTCATATAGTGTAGGAAATACAAAGGCGTCAAACGAATCGTATATTTCTACAATTTTTTCTTCAGGTGCGGGACCCATGAATTTCACGTTTCTTAAGCCAGAAGCGCGAGTGACAAGCTCCTCATACTGCCACATCTTTCTTCCCCAGAGTTCAAATTCAAAATTATTATTTAGGTATTTGAACGCATCCAAAGCAAAAGCAACATTTTTCCTTGCCCTGAATGTGCCTATATATCCAACTTTAAATTTTGAGCTTCTGCGCTTCTCGTGCTTTTTTGGCTGACTTATATATTTTTCGTCAAGACCCTGTTGTATAATTGCTATTCTCTCTTTTTCAAATCCTATTTCTATTAAAGTATCTTTTGTAATGGATGAGATTGCAATTATCTTATCCGCGTATTTCAGCGTTATCTCGCTTAGCGTATTCAAAAAAAGCTCCCTTGCAACGCCCTTTATACTCTTTGTATCATCGTAGGAAAACCTTTTGCTTATCTCTCTTATCTTTTTTATTCTATAATCCAAAATAGAAAGATAAGGTTTCTCTGTATGCACTGTTGTCACAATATGCTTTGCCCTCGCCAATAAGGGTTTCTGTTCTATGTTGTGCACTATATCATATTTTTCAAAGTCCTTCAGCATGTTGCCAAAGAAGAAGCTTAAGTTCATCCCTAGAAATCCTGGATTTACAGTGACAATATCGACATCAATGACTTTTTTTAAATTTTCATAAAGCCCAACGCCGTATCTTGTTATGCTTCTTCCGGATCTGTTCATAATCGAATTTAAGTCAAAGTCCAACGGCGTGCCGAGAAGAGCCACTTTCAATTGCTCACCATATAAATATACTACAAGTTTATTTATAATTGTGTCGCAGGATTAGTTATGGCTCGCAAGCCTACACTTGAATGAAAAATAGGATTGGCAAAGGGCACACATGGCTTCGCTCGCTTTTTCTTTTCCAGACTCAGCAATAAGCTTTGCATATCTCTCTGCAAGTTCGTTGTTGAGTTTTCTTTCAAGAGCTTTTATCTTGTCGGAGTACTTTCCTGACTTGTACTTGCTTACAGCAGCCTGCGCAACGCCCAATATCTCTGCTATCTTTTCTTCATTGATAGAGTACTTCTCAATCAGTATATTGGCTAGCTTCGACCTTATTGCAGGTATTACTTCGTTTGCCGCCTTTTCATAAACTAGCATATTCTCATTATAACATGGTTATACAAAAAATATTTAATAGTTAGCAAAAGGAGTGGAGGCACAGGGAATCGAACCCAGACCTTCACCGTGTAAGGGTGACGTCCTACCATTAGACTATGCCTCCGGACTATTTTATTAAGCAACAATCATTAATATATTTTCCTATTTTTCTTCTAGAATTGCCTTGTTGATTTTATATGTTGCGCTCATGCCTTCATCGATTATTTCGAAGCTTTTTACAACTATCTTCTTCTTGAAAAGAGGGGCATCTAAAACAAAACTCTCACCTTCTCCGCCTTCGAAGAGCATGTTTATACCGTATTTCTTGTTTGCTTCTTCAAGAGCTTTTATAATATCCTTGTCTATCCTTTTGCCGAGGAGCGATTTGTCGAGCCCTTCTGCAGAGACTTTTGTTATTATTGCATTGTACCTTTCTGCTATCTCGTTTAGCTCCTCCAATGGGTCTATATGCCATAAAGGTGCTATGTGCTCGATGTTAAGCTTCTCTGCAATCTTGTTTATCCTCTCTGATTGGTACCTACTATATGTTGCGCCGGTTATAATCGTAGTTACATCATTCTCTTTTAATGCATTTTCAAGATCGTCAAGCTCCTTTTCCTTTTCTCCCATAGTCTCGACAAAAACCTGCTTTATCCCAAGGGCATTTGCCTGCAGCTTTGTATGCTCTATGTTTGGATAATGGAACATGTAACTATCTGGATTTCTGCTTTTGAACGTTATAAGGAGCTCAGCCTTTATTCCAAGCCCGTATGCCCTGTGCAGAGCAAGAGTAGAATCTTTGCCGCCACTGAAAAGGCACGCTATCATTTTTTCGCCTTTGCAAGCTTTTTCTTAACGTGCTTGAGTGCAGAGAACATATCCCTATCCATCTCATCAAGTCGCATTGTAATATATCTTGCCTGCGCTTGAAGATTTGGAATAAGCACATACTCAAGCGCATTTACCCTTCTCTTTGTCTTGTCTATCTCTACGACTATCCTTTTTAGGCCTTGCTCTCTCTTTGCAATCTCTATTACTGCGCCCTCAACCTTCTGGAACGAATCGCTCACATCATCAACAGCCGTGCTTGTAGTAATAAGGCTATATCCCCTCTCAAGCAGGTTTATGCTTTCCTTTCCTGTCTTTTCTATCTCAGGCACTCTAACACCCATTATGTTTTTCAGGGTTATCTTTATTGGAGAGACCTCAGTTATGTGCGACGCTATCGTTTCCAGTTGATAGTTTCCAACATATGTGGAGGCTATTGCCACGCTTTTGTATGCTTCCTGCAGCATTGCAAAAAGTGAGCTCCTATCTGCCTTTGACTCCTGCAAAAGCTTCAGGAACTCTATTACTAGCACTTCCCTTTTTCTTTTCAATATGTCATGCCCCCTCCTTGCAAGACTAACGCTTCTCCTGAGGTTTATCAGGTTCATCCTTGTGGGGTTGGGCATTCTCATGCTATGCACGCTTGTAATACTTTGCAATAAACTCCTTCTTTATCCTAGTAAGCTCTACCTCTGGAAGCATTGAAAGAAGATCCCATCCTATCGATAAGGTTTTTTCAATGTCCCTCCTCTCATCTATGCCCTGCTTTATGAAAGAGTTTTCAAAGCCTTCTCCAAATTTGAGGTAAAGTTTGTCAATATCGCTCAGCGCCTCTTCTCCAACAATTGCGCTCAGGTTCCTCGCTTCAACCGCCTTCGAATATGCTCCATACAATTGGTCAGCTACTCCTCTGTGGTCTGCCCTTGTTTTGCCTTCTCCTATTCCATTGTTCATAAGCCTTGAGAGCGAACCTTGTGGGTTTATAGGAGGGTAAATGCCCCTATTGTAAAGCCCTCTGTCAAGGTATATCTGCCCCTCTGTAATGTAGCCTGTCAAGTCAGGTATTGGATGCGTGACATCATCCCCTGGCATAGTTACAACATTGAGCTGCGTAATGCTTCCTTTCTTTCCTTTTATCATACCAGCCCTTTCATAGATGCTTGCAAGGTCTGTATACATGTATCCAGGATAGCCCCTCCTTCCTGGTACCTCTTCCCTCGCGCTCGAGAGCTCTCTCAGCGCTTCAGCATAGTTCGTCATATCGTTAAGGATTACGAGCACGTGCATCTCCTTTTCATATGCAAGATACTCCGCCACAGTCAGGGCTATTCTCGGTGTGAGTATCCTCTCAATGCTCGGGTCATTTGCAAGGTTTATGAATGCAGCTGTCCTTGCAAGCGAGCCTGCTTTTCTAAACTCGTTTATGAAAAACATCGCGTCATCGTAAGTTACCCCTATTCCAGCAAACACCACTGCAAAGTCCTTGCTTCCTTTAACGCTTGCCTGCTTTGCTACTTGTACTGCAAGCTGGTTGTGGGGCAAGCCTGAGCCTGAGAATATTGGCAGCTTTTGCCCTCTAACCAGCGTCATAAGCCCATCTATTGCAGATATCCCTGTCTCTATGAAGTCGTTCGGCATCGCCCTCCTACTCGGATTTATTGGCGAGCCATTTATGTCAAACTTTTCTTCGTATGCAACGCTTGCATCAATATCTATAGGCTTGCCCTGGCCGTTGAAGATCCTTCCAAGCATGTCCTCTGAGACGCCTATCCTAAATACATCCCCAAGGAATGTAACTGACGTTCTGTCTATGCTTATGCCATCTGTTGGCCCAAAAACCTGCACAACTGCATAGCCATCCGCGGTTTCAAGGACTTGGCCCAGCCTGCTTTCGCCATTGCCAAGCTCTATCCTTACAATCTCCCCATATGCTGCGCGCCTTACTTTGTTTACAACTACAAGCGGTCCAGCGACGCTCTCCAAAGTTTTATAATTTATCTCAAAATTCATATTCGCACCTCAAGCCTTCTCCTCTTCCTCGCTCGCTTCTTCTCTTACGAGCTTTTCAAACTCCCCCTCCATCTTCTTTATTAGCTCGCTTTTCTCTTTGTCAACGTTGCTTTCGCTCCATTCCTTTATCCTTGAAAGGTCATTTATTACACTCATCTTGCTTATTGAATCAATGCTGACTCCTTTGCTTATTGCATCATTCATCAAATCGCTGAAGCGGAGGATTGCACTAAGCATTGAAGCCTGCTTCTTCATGCTTGTATAAGTATCTACGGGATCGAATGCACTCTGCCTGAGGAAATATTCCCTTATCATTTTCCCTGCAAGAAGGATTGCCCTTTCTGAATCTGGAAGTGCATCCTCCCCAACAAGCTGCACTATCTCCTTAAGCTCAGCTTCTCTCTGAAGCATCGCCATTGCCTTCGCCCTTTCTTTAGGGAAGTCTTTGCTCACATTCTTCTCATACCAAGGAGTCATTTGTGCTATATACTGCGAGTAGCTGTTGAGCCAGTTTATTGCTGGGAAGTGCCTGGAGTCTGCAAGGGCTTTGTCAAGAGCCCAGAAGACCTTTGTAACCCTGAGCGTGCTTTGTGATACGGGCTCTGATATGTCTCCACCTGGCGGCGAAACTGCGCCAATGATGCTTACGGAGCCAACCTTGCCGCTCAATGTTTCTACTTTTCCTGCCCTTTCATAGAACTCTGCAAGCCTCTTTGGAAGATAAGCAGGATAAGCCTCTTCTCCAGGCATCTCTTCAAGCCTTGCTGAAATCTCTCTCATTGCTTCTGCCCACCTTGAGGTGCTGTCTGCCATTAGCGCTACATCATAGCCCATGTCTCTGAAATACTCTGCAATTGTTATGCCCGTATATATGCTTGCCTCTCTTGCAGCGACCGGCATGTTGCTTGTATTTGCGACGAGTATAGTCCTTTCCATAAGGGGTCTGCCTGTTGAAGGATCCTTCAATTCTGGAAATTCGGTAAGCACTTCTGTCATTTCGTTGCCGCGCTCTCCACAGCCTATATAAGTTATTATGTTACTGCTTGCATATTTAGCAAGCTGGTGCAATATTACAGTCTTTCCGCTTCCGAAAGGCCCTGGAACCGCAGCAGTGCCTCCTCTTGCAACTGGGAAGAAAGTGTCAACAACCCTCTGCCCTGTTATCAATGGTTCATCTGCCCTTATCTTCTTCCTGTATTTGCCCGCAACTCTTACAGGCCTTCTCTGAAGCATTGATACTTCATATTTCTTGTCGCCAGCAATCTCTATTATGCTTTCCTCTACTGCAAAGTTGCCCTCTTTTATGTGGCTTATTGTGCCGCGAATTCCATATGGCACCATTATATAATGCTTTATAAGCTCTGTCTCCTGCACATATCCAATTATCTCGCCCTCGCTTACCCTATCTCCCTTCTTTTTCATAGGCACAAATTTCCATTTTTTCCTTTTGTCTAGAGCGCTTGCTTCTATGCCTCTTGTTATAAAATCCCCTGCCTTTGCAGCAATTGCATCCAATGGCCTCTGAATGCCGTCGTATATGCTTGCTAGAAGCCCAGGCCCGAGTTCGACAGAGAGTGGCTTGCCAGTCGTTGCTACAGGCTCTCCAGGTCTAAGGCCAGATGTTTCTTCATAAACTTGTATGACTGCCTTCTCCCCCCTAAGCTGTATTACTTCGCCTATGAGCTTTGCTTCCCCGACTCTGACTACATCATACATGTTTGCTCCTAGCATTTCTTTTGCTACGACAAGCGGTCCGGAAATTCTTTCTATTACTCCCAATACACCACCATTATTTGAATTTTGAGACCTTTGTTATGTCTATTCCAACAGCCTTAAGTATGAGCCTCCTGAGCGTATCGCTCTCTACCTCGTGCTCACCATAGTCGGGCACTTCTATTATGAGAGGCATTAAGCTCGTATCAATAATGTGCTGAAGCTTTCTGCTTTTTATCATGTTTGCAAGGCCTTCGCCTATTATGATAAGGCCTATCTCCTGCATGCCAAGGAGCTCGTTGAGAGCTTTTTCAGCCTCTTCGCCGTTTTTTGCTATTATTCCCGTTTTTACGCCTGCGAGCTTGAAGCCTGTGACAAGCGGCTCGCTGCCTATGACGCCTATCTTGTAGAGCTTTTCCTTTTCCTGCCTTTCCTTCACTCCTTCCATACCATCATCCTTCCAATCTCTTCCTGGCTAAGGCCATATTGCTTGCCTTTTATGAGGGTCCTTAGATTTAGCACCTCTATCTCCTTGATATATGCATAAGCCAATATCGTTCCAAATGAAAGGAGCGTATGGCTAAGGAGCTGAACGCTCTTTCTTAATATCTGGTTCCTCATGCTTATCTCAAAGGCAAAGAGCTTCCTCTCTTTTTTGTAAGCCTCTGCCTCGTTTGAGAGGTCAAAGACCTTCACATTCTTTGCGAGCTCAGACTCATCTTTTGAGTTCTCATATATAGATTCAAGCTCATCTCTTTCAAGCGAGCCGTTTGGTATTATATTATTTTCTATCTCGCCAAACTTGAGCATGTACCTTTTCGCCCTTATTAGCAAAAGGATGTTTTTCATGTCTATATCTAGCTTTACTATTGTTGCAGATTCCGGGCTCAGATTCCTTATCCTGGGCATGAGCATGCCGAGCCTTTGATAATAGAGTTTGTCTATCTTCATGTTTGCCTGCAAAGCATCGCCGCTCTTCCTGAACTCCTCCAGTGCCTCTGCAAGTATATCCTTGTACGGGCTGTTGATCATAAGCTTTGATATAAGCCCTTCTACGCTGCCCTCGCCAAGCGCTTCCTTTATCATGCTTGCATTATATGGTCCGTAGTCTATAATATATTTCGAGATTTCGTCAAAGCTCTTTCTGCTTGCCTTTGCCTCTATGGCAAGCTCTATATTGTATATGTCCCACTTGCCCACTATCGCTCTTGTTATGCTTTTGTCTTCCATAGGCGTTATTGTTATGAGCTTGCCTACATTGACTGCAAGGTTTTTGCTGAGCGCGAAATCTATGAGGTCCGAGCTTATCTTCAAACCTCCAAATTCTTCGAGGTCTTTCTTGTATTCTGTCTGTACGAGCTGCGCCAATATCTCTTCAGGGCTTTTCGCTTGAACTATATTTTTCATGCTTTCCCTGCTTATGAGCCCAGACTCCATAGCCTTTACCCTAGCCGTTGAGTAGGCATACCTGCTCGATATTGGCGAGATGTAGCTCATCTTTTCACTCTTTTCTTTGGCTTTGCCGTTTTACTTTTACTTTTCTTTGCACGCTTCGAATAGGATTTCTCCTCTTTTTTCTTCTCCCCTTCCCTCTTTTCCTCTCCAAAAAGAGTCCTTATTATCATTCCCTTAGCCTCTTCTATGTGCTCATTTATTATCTTCTCCGGAGTAAGATCTATGCTTATGCTTCCAT
>JBAMLI010000059.1:3388-8029 GCA_039793645.1 archaeon | reverse complement strand
AGGTCTTGGTGTGATGGGTTTTGCGGAGATGCTCATAAAGCTCGGTATACCCTACGATAGCTATGAAGCCGAGGAAATCGGTGCGAAGGTAATGAAATTCATTACCGACGAAAGTCACAGCATGTCAGTCAAATTGGCCTTTGAAAGGGGGCCATTCCCCGCATGGAAGGGATCCATCTGGGAGAAGAGGGGAATATTGATGAGAAATGCCACCACAACTACCATAGCTCCCACAGGTACTCTATCAATAATAGCGGATACGAGCTCAAGCATAGAGCCACTCTTTGCCCTTGCATACTACAGGAACTACAAGGGAAAGAAGTACCTTATCATTCCAAATTCTGTAAAAGAATACCTGATCAGGAAGGGGGTATACACCGATGAATTAATTGATTCAATAGCAAGAACGGGGACTATTCAGGGAGAGGCAGTCCCCGATGATGTGAAAAATGTTCTAAAAATAGCCCTTGAGATCCCACCATCCAATCACATAAGGATGCAGGCAGTATTCCAGAAGTATACGGACAATGCCGTTAGCAAGACAATAAACATGAATAGCAATGCCACCATAGAGGAGGTGGAGAACGCCTATTTGCTGGCCTACAAGCTTGGGTGCAAGGGTATTACGGTATACAGGGACAGGAGCAAAAAGGAACAGGTACTTGAAACAGCAAAAGTCGCAAAAGAAAAGCGCGAGGAAAAGCCCCTTCCGGAACTTACTTTAATCGTGCAGAAGAAACTGGGAGAGAAACCGGAAGGGGTTGTAGTCGATGGGGCATACGATAACGCATGCCCCACTGGAAAATGTGAGAGGTGATGAAAAATGGAAATAATGTATAATGATGGGGAGAATAAAATAGGTAGAGTTTTGAAAATTAATTGGAAGAGAAAGACAGTTACAGTACAGGAATACAATCCAATAAAGAAAACCACAGAAATGAAAGAGGTATCGATATTTAGGGCCATAAGGCCCTATAATGGTATAGATAGGATAAAGTGAGAATATGATAGATTCTCTTGAGAAGAAGATAGAAGAACTTGAGAATAAAATTGAAGAAAAGAGTAAAAAATATGATGAGGTCTTAAAAACGGTCTCTCTATTAACAGAATTCCTTAAAACTACTGCGATTCCAGAAATAGAGACAAAGATAAAAGAGATCGAGAAAAAACTAGATTACTTAAATAAACTTGTGGACGAAACAATATTTTCTCTCGCAACAAAGTTCCCGGAGTTAAAGAAAAACGTAGATGCTTCCAATTTGCCGACCCCCGCCCCGTCAGTTCAGCCACAGGCGCCGGCCCAGCCGAAGGAGCCTGTGAGCCCCCCCGCCCCGGGACCCGGGGCTGTCCAGGGTTCCGAGGGAGCGGTGAAGTCCCAGCCAGTACAGCAGTCCACGCCGGCCCAGTCCGAGGTAGAGGTCCAGTTCAGGGACATTGTCTATGTTGCCCTGCTGGAGGGCAGGGACGAGAGGTACGGTTTCAAGAGGAAGTTCCTCTCGGAGAAGGGTGCGAAGGAGTACAGGGGCAGGCTCAGAATTGGCTCCTACATTGAAGTGAAGAACGGTGCAGGAAGGAAGTTAATGAAGATAACGGAGAAGGGGCCCGTGGAGATAAAGGAGGGAGACCTGAAATGGTGAGCTTCAGGGAGTGGAGGGATTCCCTTGCCTCTGTTCTCCCGCCCTACACCTTTGTTGAGGGTGGTGTGGTGATAGAGGACAGCAGGGGGCAGTACCTCTTCCCCCACACCCTCATGGACTTCCCAAAAAAGAAATTGAAAAAACTGCTGTACTATATGTATCAGAGGGAGGTTCATAATTCAAGGACCAGGGATCCCTGGGGGCTTTTTGAAGAGATGGTTACAGAGAGGGTCATATACCTGAAGGTCTCAGGGGATAAGGCGCGTGCGGTGGAGCTCTCCGAGGCCCTTGCACTGCTGAAGTCCCACCCGGATCCCGATCTTTTGAAGATACTGGTATATGTATTATATGTGGGGAAGACGGGTAAGGCGGGTAAGGTCAAAGAGGAGGTGATAGCATGATTGAGGCGAGGCAGAACAATGGGAATTTTGTGTTGCAGGTCCCGGTGAATATCAGGCCCGATATCAAGCATTTTTCCTATTCCTCCCTGGACAACTTCTATCCCTGCCAGTTGAAAGGCGTTTTTTATATTCAGAAGTCCATAATACAGGGAGAATCGGAGGAGGCGGTGCTCGGCAGGGCGTTTCACAGGCTTGCGGAGAAGGTGGGCAACGGCATGGCCCCGGCCCAGGCGATGTCCGAGGTGATCTCCGAGTTCACGCTCACCCCTGACCAGGTAGGTGTTCTTGAGAATTGGTGGTGGGGTTGGTACAACGAAGAAAAGTTCAGGGACATAGTCCACACAGAATACAAATTTTCAATAGACCTTGGAAGGAAGGTGATAGGTTACATTGATGCGGTCAAAAAGGTCGGGGGGAATACAATATTGATAGACTACAAGACCGGGGATTACTATAGTTATACAAAGGCGAAGGGTCATTTCCAGCTTGCCCTTTACGCCCTGGCGTGGCTGAAGACGCACCCGGATGAGGAAAAGGTAGTAACCGTCTACGATTTCATTAACGGTGGTACAATCACAAAAACATTTTCAAGGGATGACATGGACAGGATAGAGAGATCCGTGACCTCCCTCATCAACAAGATCGAGAATTCCCTGAATGCGGGCATGGTGGAGGCAGTGCCGGGTGAGGCCTGCGTCTACTGTCCCGCGAAGGAATACTGTGATGCATACAGGCATTACATTGAGAGGAGCCCGGAATCCCCGTTGCACAACCTACCCACCTCAGATCTTGAGAAGGAGCTGTCGGAGACGAGGACGAAGTTAAAGCTCCTCGAGAGCCGTATGAAGAAGATAACCGAGATTCTTTTTCAGAGGATGAAGGAGCTTCGGTATTACTCCGTTGAAGAATCCGTCAGGTACGGTGACCTTCTGATTCCGTTCCCCGAGCTCGTGAAAAAGCTCTCGCCGGGGGCCGTGGAGGTGCTTTTATCCAATGTGAAGATTCCATCCTCTGTTCTCAGGGAGCTCCCGGAGAAGGACAGGCAGATTATTACGGCCTTCCTTGAGGAAAAGAAGGTTTTTTCCCTGAGGGAGTCTAAAAATTCATGGGGGGATAAGGATGATTGAGAATAGGGCGAAGGTAAAGATTGAACCCGAAAAATTATTTAGGATAGTGTTAACATTCAGGGAGGATGAGCCCATGCTCGTGATAGTGTTGAACGGGATAAAGTACAGCTACCCGATTGACCTGGGTGCGTGGGAATTCCTGGAGGGAATGGTAAATGGAAAATATTGATGTTGTCAAGGACAGTAGCGGTAACAGACCGTCGGCCTCGCTTGGTGGTACATTCAGGGTAATGATAAACGGTGTTGAGCAGTACATAAGGGTGGATGTCACTGCCTACGGGGAGACAACGGAGAAGGCAATTGAAGATGTGAAGAAGAATTTCTATAATCTGCTCAGGGACCACATAAGTGCCCTGGAAAGGATGCTCACTGCCCAGCCGGTTTCCGGCCCGGAGCAACAGCCGTCCTCCCAGGAGGGCGAATCCTCCGGGCAGGAGGGCGGTAAGGTGCCGGAGAACCTGAAGGACCCTGTGGAGATTCTCAGGGCCCTCGGCATTCCCAGGGACTGGAGCTACCAGGAGAAGGTGAAAGCATACCATACGGCCAGGGCGCAGAACAGGATTACATACAGGCAGTTCGAGATACTGAGAAACTATTTCAAAGAGGGCAAGAAGTAATCCCCGCAACGGAGGAGGGATAATGTCCCGTGACGAATGGTACAGCAAGGTGAGAAGTGCCACGAAGGACATTATATACCTTTCAAATTTTTACAACAATAATAACGGGGATTATGTTCTCGGCAAGTGGGTGGCATGGAATCCGGGCAGTCCTCCTCCTTTCCCATATGACCACAGGACGGTTCTGAACAACGAGGTCGTGTTTGACATTGACATCAAGGAAAGCTGGGACATGGTAAGGAGATATGCCCAGTTCATAATCAACTTTCTGAACTCAAACGGCATAGGTCACCTGATAGGCCTCTCCGGTGGCAAGGGCGTGCACATCCATGTTTTTCTCAAGATCTCCGATGAACTCTATTTCTTCCTGAAAAAGCTTGACACGGAGAATATTGACGTGGCCAGGGAGATAAGGCTGGCGTTCTTTGACTGGGTTCTGTCCAACATCCCCCAGCCACCGGAGAATGCCGTTGATCGCAGTCTTGTCTCCTGGTCCTCCGAATCAAAGGGGCACATGGTCCGCGAGTTTGGGGGTCGCAAGTTTGTGCAGGTAAACGGCTGGGAGCCCCACTATAAAACCTATGTAACCTCCATACCCAGGGAGAGGGTCTGGGTCCTTTCGGAGGCGGAGGTGGTCTATCCGGAGGACATACCCTACTACCGCATTAAGATGGGCGATCCCTTTGCGGAGGTGCTCGTGGGGAGGCTGAAGAAGGTAAAGAGGCCTGTGGAGATAGACATTGACAGGGAATTCCCCGATATGGAATACCTCAGGCTACCCTGCATCAGGAAGATGCTTTCAGAGCCCGTGGCCGAGGGCAAGAGGAACATGACGGGCAAGGTACTTTCCGCAGTCTGC
>JBAMLI010000059.1:0-3288 GCA_039793645.1 archaeon | reverse complement strand
GGGAAAACCTGAGACTCATCGGGGAGAACGAATCATTCTGCAGGAATAAGAACTGCCCCGTTTATTTAAGGAGGAATGAGTTGAGAGGTTAGGGAGGTGATGATGTATGTTTTATGGAAGGAGTTTGGGATACCCCTATATAATCTCCGTAATTGTATCCCTGGTTCTGACATTTCTGTTCGGTCTGGATGAGGTTGTGGTGAAGTTTCTGCTGTTCTCTACCATCGCATTCATGTTCGTTGAGCTTATCTATTTCATCATAGTGAACCCGAACATCTTCAAGTTTGACTATACCGAAAGGCGTATAAAGAGGGCGATAGAAAACATCCGCAACCTGATAAGGAATTCACTCTTTTATACTGTCCTTTCCCTCATACTTTACCTGCTTCTATTCTACACCCATTACTACTTCTTCTCCCTGTCGCTTCTGGCCTTCTATTTCTATTCCATGTACATCATATACTTCATCCTGTTTTACCTGAATTTCAGGGAACTTGATGCGAGGTATTATGTTTACTGACCCTGAAAGTAAGGGATGAAAAAGGGTGAAAAGTATGAAGGAAACATTAATTATCGGTAGCATTGTGTTTACAGGTTCCGATGAAATGAAAAAGAAAGAAGTAATAGAAACGGTTACTAATTACTTGGACATCGATGAACATTTCATAGATATTGTTGGCAAGGAAAAAATTGAAGAGGTACAATTTGAGTTCAGAAATCCGAGTTCTCATATCAATGGCTGGACCATGAAAAAACTTCAAAATTACCTCCTTAGCCAAAAGGAGGGCGGTGTGGTCATGAATGCAAGTATTAAGTTCTGGTACTTGCCACGTCCGCAAAAATACATAGAAATATAGGCAAGTTTTAATATAAAGTATGGATTAATGTAAAAGAATAAAGGTGGAAATATGAAAAACAAAATACTGGTGTGTGTGAGCATAAGCAGGGAGGAGCAGAGGAAGATCGTTGAATCCCTGAAGAAAAAGCCCGAGATCTTCAAGAAATACAGTGACCTGGTGGAGGTGGCGTTCCAGAAGTGCGGTGACCTCGTTCCGAGGATGGAACAGATGCATTTTCCAAAGACGGATTTTACAATAAACATAAATCTTGACGAGGATTTCCTTCTAAAGATAAGGGAAAAGTGCTACGAGAAGGGGTACATAGAGGGCCTGTTTCCGGCCTACAGCAAGTTTGTCAGGGCGCTCCTGAACTGCTACGCGGAGATTGACGGGGCATCCGCGCAACCCGGGGGTCAGGTGGCCCAGCCGGAGGCCCAGTCCCCGGCCAGCCCGGATAGTCCCATCTAATTTTTTAAAAAAATTTTAAAAAGATTTTTTGGATTTTTCGGAGGTTTTTTATGAATCTGGATAAGGCTCTAGAGGAGATACTCCTTATGCTGATGTCCGAGTACAGGGTGAGCGGTCCGAAGTATGCCAAGTATTTTCTGTATATCATGCAGAGGATCCCTCCGGATAAGCTGGAGGGCATAGCCCGCAGGTACGGGGTTTCCCTGGAGGATATATACTCCGTGTCTGCCCGGAAGATAGCCTCTGTTCTCCAGAGAATGGACGGGCTTGTGCTTATGGACCGCACCACGGTCCCGGCAAAATACAGGTTTAGGTGATGTGCATGGAAAAGAGTTTGAAGGAAAGGAAAAAGGTAGTGAAAATAGAGGTGATCGGAGGGGTAGTCTGGCCAATGAAGGTTCCAAAGGGTGTAAAGCTCATCATCACCGACATTGACACAAACAAGACAATCGTGGTGAACGGCAAGTACCCATAGCCCCCTCCGCGAAAGCAAATCCCCCGCGACAGTTTTTCTCCAGGCATGGCGTTCGGGGTGCGGGGGATCTTGGAATTTTTTTGGGGGATGTAATATGATTCAATATAGGATAGAAAATTTTGGTGATGAAAAGCCAGGTGTAAGGTTCTATCCGGGGAACAGGGTTGCAGAGGTTGAAAGGAACGGGAAAAAACGCTACTACTACATAGCCTCAAAAAAGGAGGTAATAGACCTGAGCCAGGAGCTGGAGCTTCTGGATCTTGCGGAGAACCCCGGAAAGGAATGATCTTTGGTGGTGGTATTTATGAGAAGCGGGAAGACGGATGGGAAGGTTTTGAGGAAGGATGTATATGTTGTGGTGGATGTGACGAATTTTTGTGATTGCCCGTCTCCGGGCGGTGTCTCGGGCGAGATTTTCGGCATCTTCGAGAGAATGGAGGATGCTCAGAGGCACATTGATTTTTTGAGGGAAAAATGTGAGGGGATCCCCCCGGAAAAGAGGGTATGCGAGTTCATGATCCTGAAATTCAAGCTGAATGAAGGGGTGAAGAGGATCCCTATCTACTGATGCGGGGGCAGATAAACTTATATGGCGGAGCAAAATTTTATAATGATATTAATTGTATATATTAGGTGATCGAAAATGGCGAAAAAAACAAGCGAGCAGGAAACAGTGAAGGGAAAAATAAATATGCAGGAAATTTTGGAGCAGTTAAAAGAAAATAACATAAAAATCTCTAAAGAAAATATTGTAGAAATGCAAGAACCTCCAGTCATTATTCTGGCTTTGGATAATCTCATCGATAGGAAATACATTCAAATATACAGATGTGACTTAGAAAACCTGGAAGAAGGTGATACATACGAATTTAGCGAAGATGAAAGGGCTGATGTAGAATTTGGCTGTATCGATTCTCTCATTGTTTTGAAAAAACAGGAGAATGAAATGGTCTGTCTTTACAAACGTGAACATTATTCTGCTTCCATGCGCATAGATAAAGAATACAAAATTATACATCTAATCCTTCACAAATGACCTTTGATAATTGCTTCATTTTATAAAGGGAACTAAAGATGAGAGGGTTGAAATTGGAAGGAAAAACATTCGATCGTTTGTGGTTTTTTAATGGTGAACAGTATATGTTTGATAATATGTCTGATTTGGATGAGGAAATGCTTGAAAAGTTCAACCAGATAAAAGAAGACTGCGAAAATATAATCTGGAAAGAAGAGAAAGGGTACAGGCAAACAGACGATGGCATAGATGCAAAAATATATTTTGCATGTTGTGGTAATTACACACTGGAGATCTTTCCCTTTTTGCTCTATGACAGGAACAGGAGCGATTGGGCATTCCGCATTTACTCCGGCACCTGCTTGATTTTCGATTCCAGGCGTCACGGCACTTATATCGATGCCGACCCCCCAAAAACAAAGGAAGAGGCAATAAAAAGGGCTCTTCATTGGCTTCTAGACATTGCGTATATAGACATAAAGAATGGTGAT
>JBAMLI010000058.1:0-47799 GCA_039793645.1 archaeon | reverse complement strand
GTGGTTGATGTAGTGGAGGTGGTTGAGGTGGTTGATGTTGTAGAGTAGAAGTTGGCCTGTTCTGTTATAGGGCTGTTAAGGACCACTGTTGCTGTTGTGCTGTTGCCAGTGTAGCTTCCTGTACCTGTGCCTGTCCAGTTCTTGAAGAAATACCCATTTGCAGCAGTGGCATATATGTTTACGCTATACCCACTTACATACCAGTTGTTCCCTCCAACAGGAGGGTTTGTCGTGCCTCCATTGCTTGGGTTTGCAATCATTGAGAGGTAGTACTGCAAGGTGTAGCTTCCGGTTGTTGTGCAGTTTGAGCCCGCAATGAATGTACCGGACTGGTTTGCAAGCCCACAGCCGAAGACTGAGCTAAATACATATCTTGCATTGCCTGCGCTGCCCTGAGGTATTGGGGAGTAGAACGCATAAGTGTGCTTGCTATTTGGCGCATATGCAAATGTCACAGGCAGCTGAGAATATGTATATTGGGTGCCATCAATAGAGAGCACAGGCTGTGTTGTGCCTGTCATTTGGCTTACTCCAAATGTTATATAGACAGGGGATACAAAAGTAATAATTGTATTTGCAGAGACATTTGCAAAAGTAGCAGTTATAATCACATTCCCTGTCTGCAAGCCAGTTATATATGTCCTTGCATTTCCATTGCTATCTGTTGTTGCAGGGTTTGGCGAGATTTTCACAGCTTGGCTTGCAGTGAAGTTTACAGTTGCCCCTGATATAGGGTAGCCAAGAAGCTTGACATTTGCGACAAGCAGATCCGGAATTCCAGTTGCAGATGTTGCATTTGCTGCCTGCAGGGAAATAGTAAGGGATGTGCCTGTGAGAAGAGGCGAAGAGCGCGAGTTGAAGCTGCCAGTATATGTCTGCGGCTTCCCAGAAGAGCAGCTTGTAATGCTTCCACTTGGGCATGGTATGGCAATAAGGTAAAGCCTTCCACTAACAAGAGTGCCCATCGTAATTGCTTTTGTTGGCAGGGTGACATTGCATATTATAGCGCCTCCAGGCGCTACATAGCTCGGAATGCACTTGCCTTGCACAATGCCTATATTGGTTATGTTGAGGCTTATTGATGGATTGACAATAGGGTATTGCTGCGTATTTGTAAGAAAGAGCGCAACTTTTGAAGATGTGGCATTTGAGCCAAGGACCATATCCTGGCAATAGGCACCATACGCAAACGAGCATGTATTAGGGGCTATCGCAGAGGGCGCAAAAACAAAAAGATATAAGATTGAGACTATTATGGCAGCAATAAGTATGGCCCAGCTATATGTAATCAAATACTCTATTACTGACTGCGCCTTTTTAGAATTAGGGCTGGCATACTTCTTTACATGCCTCTGCTTCTTCATCCAAAGACCTAATTTAAAATAAGATAAAAAGATTTATAAACTTATATAAAAATTACTTTTTGCCTTTTTTCTTCTTGATTTCCTTTTGCTCGCCAATAGCATTACTTAGCCATCTGTCGAAGTAGCCTTCTGTTGTGCCTTCCTCTGCCTCTTCTACTTCCTTAATTCCTATATTGCCTTCTCTTTCATTTGGAGTTGACTCTTTGCTGTATTCGTGCCTCATCCTCTTTACCTCCCTCGCCTCCTTTAGCCTGAGCATCGCATAGGCAGCAAGTATTATTGCTATGCCGCTGAATAGGTAGAGCATATATTTGAAGCTTGCCTCCTTGCTCAAACTTATGCTGAAGCTCGGTCTGTGGCAGAGGTTAATAAGCCTTGTCTCATTCTCCTTGAGCCTTTCAATGAGGCTTAGATAAGAGAGTGAGCTATTCAGAGTGTTGAGGGAAGGGTATTTGCTTAGTATATTTATTGAATTGTTTAGGTATGCAGCATAATTGGTGCCATTGGGGAATGTACAATTTTCTAGTCTTTCTTTGTTCATGTAATAGTTGCTCGTTATGTTCGCAAGCAGATACCTTGCCTTTATAATATTGTTGACTATATTGTTGGAATTGTTCAAAAAGATTTGGAAAGAAGGATAAAGCGAGTTTATTGTGCTGTTGGCTGAGGTTATGTTTAGGTATGAGGCATATAGCCTTGAGCTGTTGAGCTGCACAATTGCAGCATTGAGCGCATTAGAGGCTAGGCTTATGTTGTACCATAAGCTCGGCGAGCATATGTTGTAGATGTCGCAGAAATATGAGTAAGAAGATTTTATGGAGGCGAGCCTTGCATAGGTCTTATTGTAATATACTAGGAGAGTGGCCTCGTCTCCGGTTATATAATGCTCTATTGTTATATTTAGAGACCTGTTATATACAACTTGGGGATAAATGTTGGATACAAGCTGCAGAGGTATGCTCCTCTTTACAACCCCATTCCACAAAAAAGGGGAGATTGGGCTAAGATATAGGATGCACACAGATGTGCTGCTCCACCCAACGACGCACTTTCCAGTTTCATATGCATTCATAACTTCAGAGACATTCCAATATTGGATAGGATAAACAGTGAAATTTCCTAGGTATGGAGGGGTATATGGGGCTGAAATTGCGAAGGAGATCTTTATAGGCACTCCATCCGGGCAGATGATATAGCTTGAATTCACCTGCTGGCAAGAGCCTGGACTGATAAGGCTCGAAATTGAAAAGCCAAATATCGAAGGCACAATGGCGAAGAAAAGAAACACTAAGAGGGGTTTGTATAACCTCATAGAATCATTCTTTTTGATTTTGTCTATTTAAGATAATCCTCTTTCATTTATTAATTTTTCTTTTTATTTGTTTATTTGCCTTTTATTTATTTCCTTATTGCTTCATTCCTACTTTGCTTTTGCAAGTCTTTCAATCTCCTTTATGCTGCTCTCTATCTCGCTTGAAACCAATGGAGCCCACTTGCCAGAGATTACAAATCCATAAAGCCTGCCTAAGCTTGCCAAGCGTGGGAATAAACTCTTTTCAAGCATCACAGGCTCGCTAGAATTTGGCGAGATGAGGTCTAAGGCTTCCTTGCTAAATAAGTAGAAGCCTGTGCTCACCAACTTGCTTTGATAATAATAAGGCTTCTCCACAAAGTCAAGTATCTTAGAGCCCTCAAGCTTGGTTGCTCCGAAGCCCTTTGTGCTTTCGGCTGTGGTAAGGGCTATTGTCACTAGTGCTTTTGTAGCTATGTGCTGCTTGTACATCTCACTTATCCTAAAATCATAAAAGTTGTCGCCGTTCACTACAAAGAATGGCCAGTTCCCAACAAGGCCCTTGGCAAGAAGAAGCGCGCCTTCTGTGCCTTTCCTCTTCTCTTCTATCAAGTAAGTTATCTTTGCGCCAAACCTGCTTCCATCTCCAAGGTAAGATGTTATTTCCTCGCTCTTTTCTCCAGCAAGTATTATAAAGTCATTCACACCATTCCTTACAAGCATTTGAATTGTGTATTCAATTATGGGCTTTCCTGCGACATTGGCCATTGCCTTAGGAATGGTCTTCCCATTTTGCCTTATGGTGTTGCCTCCTGCCAATATAACAGCCTTCTGAGGCACATTCTGGCTTAGGGCAACCTCAATAAGCTTTTCTATTGCATGCGATCTATTCCTTACATTTATCCCGTCTATTGTTGCATCTACCTCATCCAATATCCTCCTGTCAAGAGTTATGGTGAGCCTTTCTTTGCTCATTTTATCATACCAAATATTACATGCAAAAATTAATAAACAATCTTAGGCATGTGCATGCCATTTCAAGCTGGCATTGCAAGCCAACAAACTAATAGTATAATAGAATAACTGCGAAAAGCTTTTATTCTTTATTATACAATGTAATACAAAATAAGAAAAAGTAAGAATAAGTGTGATAAATATGAAAAACAAGAGCATTATTGTAACCGGTGGTGCAGGTTTTATAGGAAGCAACCTTGTAGAAAGGCTTGCAGGAGAAAACAAGGTATATGTAATAGACAATATGCATACAGGATCTAAAGAAAACCTTAGGCATGCGATGAAGGTAGGGGATGTAGAGCTTATAAAAGACGATGCAAAGAACATAGGCAGAAAGGGCATTGATGCTGATTATGTCTTCCACTTAGGTATTTATTCATCTTCTCCAATGTACAAGGAAAACCCTTCGCTTGTTGGGGAGGTGGTAGATGGAATTATAAGCGTTTTGGAATATGCAAAAGCCCATGATGTGCCGATTGTGTTTGCCTCCACTTCTTCTATCTACAATGGGCTCAAGCCGCCGCATAAAGAGGACATGATCCCAAAAGTCACAGATTACTATACAGAAGCAAGGATAAGCTGCGAGAGGCTTGCAGAGCTCTATGCAAAATTGTATGGCATAGATATTGCAGCGATGCGCTTCTTCTCAGTATATGGAAAGCATGAAGAGTCAAAGGGCAGGTATGCAAATCTTGTAAGCCAATTCCTATGGGCCATTATGAAAGGAGAGCAGCCAACTATATATGGTAATGGCGAGCAGAGAAGAGACTTTATATTTGCGGATGATGTTGCAGAGGCGATGCTCCTTGCTGCGAAGAAAAACAGGGGCTTCAACACATACAATGTAGGAACTGGAAGGAACTATAGTTTGAATGAGCTTGTTGAGATGCTCAATTCAGAGCTTAGCACTGATATAAAGCCCAAGTATGTAAAAATGCCGATGAACAATTATGTATTTGAAACGCTTGCCCATACAAAAAAAGCAGAAAGGATGCTCGGCTTCAAAGCAAAGACTCCGCTTAAGAAGGGAATAAAAATACTGGAGGAATATTATAGAAAGGTCTGACTACTTATATGGTGCTTTGAATGTTAGAAAATGCAATTTTGCTCGCTGGCGGCAAGGGCACAAGGCTCAGGCCACTTACATTCGATGTGCCAAAGCCCCTCATCAAGATAAACGGCAAGCCCATAATAGAATATGCGCTTGAGGAGTTGGAAAGGAATGGAATAAGCAAAGTCTACGTCTCGCTTGGCTACAAAGCGCAAAAAGTCATAAAGTATTTGGAGCACAGGAAAAAATTTGGTGCAGATATAGAATATGTAATTGAGAGCAAGCCTTTAGGCACAGGTGGGGCGATAAGATATGCAATGGGCAAGATGCAGAGGTATGAGGATGTCGCAATTGTATATGGCGATACGATCTTCAGCGCGGAGATGCAAAAAATGCATGAATTCCACAAAGAGATGGGAGCGCTTGTGACAATTGGCAGCACGGTTGTGGAAAACGTTAAGGGATTTGGCGTGCTGGAAGAGAAGGATGGGAGGGTTGTTGGATTTGTGGAGAAGCCAGAACCCAGCGCTGTCAAAAGCAAAATGGTAAACTCTGGCATATATATTGTAAATAGAAGCATAGTTGAGAAATTCCCAAAGCTTGAGAGCTTCTCATTTGAAAAAGATTTTCTTCAGAAGGTTTACACGAATGAAAAGATATTCCACCACCCTATTGGAAAGTTCATAACAGTAAATGACATAGAGCAGTACAAAAAGGCAAAAGAGGCTATGAGGATTGCAGGGGGAGAGATTTGAACTCTCGCATCCTCTAAAGGAAACGGGCCCTGAACCCGCCGCGTTTGACCAGGCTCCGCCACCCCTGCAAAATATCTTATAAATATATTACTTATTTTATTTTATGCTTTTGGGTATCATCGGGGCTCCAAACAAAGGGAAAAGCACAATCTTCTCTGCACTGACAATGGTAGATGTGCCTATTGCAAACTACCCTTTCACAACTATAAAGCCCAACCGCGGAGTTGCGTATGTATCTAAAAAATGCGTGGATTCAGAACTTGGGGTAAAGTGCAATCCAAGAAATTCGATATGCATAAATGGGACAAGGCTCATACCTGTTGAGATTGTTGATGTTGCTGGGCTTGTGCCCAATGCACACTTGGGCAAGGGGATGGGCAACCAGTTCATGAATGATCTAATAAGCGCCGATGCTTTTATACAGGTCGTAGACCTCAGCGGCAAGACAGATGAAAGCGGCAACCCCTGCAATTCATGCGATCCTGCAAAGGAGGTAAAGGTAGTAAGAGATGAGCTTGCTTTCTGGCTTAGGGATATAATAAAGAAGCATGCAGGCAAATTGGAGAAGAGAAGCAATGGAGCCCAAGCACTGGCAGAGATACTCTCAGGATTCAAAGTAAGCTTGAATGACATAGAAGAGGCTGCCGAGAAAGCATATCTTAGCTTAACAAACATAAACTGGAGCGATGATGACATGCTCAGCTTTTCAAGGGAGCTGCTTAAGATAAGCAAGCCGACTGCTGTAGCAGCGAACAAGCTTGACATCTCAAACAAAGAAAGCCTTGAAAAGCTCAAAAAAGAGCTTGAAGGCACTCTCGTAGTCGGATGCTCTGGTGCGGCTGAGCTCACGCTGAGAAAGGCTGCAAAATCTGGAATAATAGAATATGTGCCAGGTGCAAGCAGCTTTGAGGTTATAGGCAAGCCTAATGAAGAGCAGAGAAGGGCCCTAGAGTATCTCGCAGATTTCATAAAGAAGAACAATGGCACGGGTGTGCAGGAGCTGATAAACAAGGTTGTATTTGATTTGCTGAAAATGATAGTTGCTTATCCTGTAGAAGATGAAAATAAATATACAGACCATTATGGCAATGTGTTGCCAGATGCACTCCTCTTAAAAGACGGCACCACTGCAATTGAGCTTGCAGGCATTATACATACAAGCCTTGCAAAGAACATGCTCTATGCAATAGACGTAAAGAGAAAGGTGAGGATATCAAAAGATTATAAGATAAAAGACAATGATGTGATAAAAATTATAAGCGCTTCGAAAAATTAATGCATTTGTTTATGCAACCTTTCTTGAATGCGAAAGTATTGCAAAGATCACTGAAAGGGCTATTAGTATCGCGCTGGGCAATGCAAGCCAGTTAAGTGCAAGGAAGTCCACTCCAGGGTTTATGCTGGGGAGTATATAAAGTATTACCTCGTATATTATAAAAATTGATATAAGATAAATTATCGCAGCATATACGCCGTTTATTATTCCGCTTTTAACAGCTACGTACATGCTCTTTGACCTTTTTCCTATTTCAGCGCCTATGAATGCACCTACTATTGTAGGCAGTATTATAGACCCAGGCATGAAGAGTATGAAGTTTGCAGAGGCCTTCAATGTGCTTGCCATATCGCTAGGCGCGTAGCCTGCATTTATAAGTACATTTATCACCATTGCCACTACAAGCAGCAGGATCCAAAAGAACATAGGTTCAGCTATGCTTATCTGCTCTTTTTCTTCCACTTCGCCTTCTTCGCTTTCATCGTGGTCTTTTGGGTTCTCCTTCACATTTTCACCTCTTGAATTCGCTTCCAATAGCAGAACCAAGAGAAGAGAGCATTGTTAGAATGGCCCATGAACCAAGAGATATCGGAAGCATGCCCACTATATTTGGTGCCATTGTGCTCATAAATCCAGGCGAGAGCAGCGCTACGCCAAGCTCCAAGAGCAAGGATATGAATCCTATAGAGATTCCTAGTATAAAGCCATTGAGGATCGCTGGAGCCAAAGGCTTTTGGAAGAGCTTTGAACTTTTTAGCCCAGTCCAAAAACCAAAAGAAAGAGCCAAGACTATAGATCCACTTCCTACAAAGAATAGGTATGCAATTTCAGGAGCGCCTATTATCGCTATGAATGAGAATATTAGCAAATAGAGGACCCACATTGAGAAAGGATGCCCAATAGCCTGCCAGCATTTCATATAGGTCATATATTTTTCAACACTATCTTTTATATTCCTTCCCTTTACAGAATTTTGAAGTATGCATCAAGCAAAAAGCTGTTCTCGTCGTTGATGCTCATCTTTGATTTTATTATAGCAAAGATCTCCACACTAGTGAGCTTCTTTGATGCTATGAGGATAGAGTTCTTTGAGTTGATGCCCTTCTTGAGCTCATATAGATTAAAGAACTTCCTGAGCCTTGATTTGTAGGTTATGTATTCTAGCAACAGGCTCAGCCTTCGTGCATAGTTTATCGCCAGTATGCCATCTTTCTTCAGAGCAGAATAGGCGTCGCTTATGAACTCTTCTCCCAGGAACTGCTTGGGTATCCTATCGTTTATATATGCGTCGAGAATTATTATATTATACTCGTTTCTCTTCAGTTTGACTACAGTTGCACCATCTTCTATGTATATCTTGAATTTGCTTAAGTCTATGCCGGTGAATGTCTTTGCTATCTCTACCATCTTCTCGTTTATCTCTGCTATCTCTATATCTATATCATTGTATATCTTGCTGAGCTGGTATGGTATGGTTCCTCCTCCAAGCCCTATGAGGAGTATTTTAGGTTTTTCAAAAAGGAGTGGAAGAGGTATAAAATAATCCCAATAAAGGTGCGTATAAATCGAGCTTGCGCTTGCGGCGGAGTATGTTATACCATTATACTTCAGGACTTTTTTGTCTCCATCATCGTCAATCCTTATATCCTCTTTCCCTTTCAAGGAGATCCCTTTTCTTCTCTTCGCCTCCAAAAGAATAACCGCCAATCTTGCCATCACTCCTTATGACGCGGTGGCATGGTATCTCAACAGGCAGGGGGTTCTTTTTTAGCGCGTTGCCCACAGCCCTATATGCAAGTGGCCTTCCAACCAATTTTGCTATTTCTTTGTAGCTCCTTGTCTCTCCTTTTGGTATTTTTGACACTGCGAGAAGAACCTCTACTTCAAACCTGCTGAGCCTGTATTTCTCAAGCTCTTTCCTAAGGTCCATTCTACACAGTCCTATTCGCCTCACCACCTATATAAGCCCTTGCTGCAGCGAGCTTTGCAACAGGTATCCTGTGCGGCGACATGCTCACGTAATCTACCTTTGTAGTATTGAAGAACTCTATCGAATCTGGATCTCCGCCGTGCTCGCCGCATACCCCAACCTCAAGGCTTTTGTTTGCAGCCTTCCCTTCCTCGGCGCAGAGCTTTATCAATCTTCCAACGCCGGGGAGATCAACCTTTGCAAAAGGATCGCTTGGTAGTATTTTGTTCTCAAGGTAAAAAGGCATGAACTTTGCTTCGATGTCGTCTCTGCTAAATGCAAATGTTGCTTGGGTAAGGTCATTTGTGCCAAAAGAAAAGAAGTCTGCATACTTTGCAAGCTCGCTCCCAGTAAGCGCAGCCCTCGGCGTTTCTACCATAGTGCCGAACTTGAAGCTTATCTTCTTCCCAGCCTTCTTGAAAACCTCGCCTGCTGTATTGTAAACAATCTCCCTCGCCTTTGCAAGCTCATTTGCAATCGCAACCTGCGAGATCATTATCTCAGGCTTAACCTCCTTGCGCTTTTCTTTAAGCTCTAGCGCAGCTTCGAGGATTGCTTGAACCTGCATCTCATATATCTCGCTGTATACTATACCGAGCCTTACTCCCCTCTGGCCCATCATAGGGTTTGATTCTCTGAGCTCCATTACCTTGCTTATCAGCTTCTCGAGCTCAGCGGGTACTTGCTTGCCCTCTTCTTTAAGCCTGCATTCTTCTTTTATAAGCTCTTCCAGCTTTGGAAGGAACTCATGCAAAGGCATATCGATAAGCCTTATTGTAAGGGGTTTGCCCTTTGCGAGATCAAACATCTTCTTGAAATCCTCTTTCTGCAAAGGCTTTATCATATTCAAATATTTTTTCCTCTCCTCCTTTGTATCTGCAAGGATCATCTTCCTTACAAGCTCAAGCCTTTCTGGCGATGTGAACATGCGCTCTGTCCTTGCAAGGCCTATGCCTTCAGCGCCGTTTTCTATGGCAAGCTTTACCATCTCGGGTGTGTCGGCATTTGCTCTTATGCCGAGCCTCCTATACTTGTCAGCCCATTTGAGTATTGTATTTATTTCCTTGCCTAGCTTCGGCTCTATCAAAGGTACGCCTCCTTTGTATACCTTGCCCTCTGTGCCGTCGATTGTTATCTCTTCGCCTTCTTTTATGGTAAAGCCGTTTGACTTGAATGAGTTGTTCTCTTTGCTTATCTCAATGTTGCTCCCTACTATGCACGGCTTCCCCATGCCCCTTGTCACAACTGCAGCATGGCTTGTCATACCTCCTCTGCTTGTCAATATACCATCGCTTATCGCTATGCCCTTTATGTCATCTGGAGTTGTCTCTATCCTCACAAGTATTACATTCTCGCCTTTCTTCTTCATCTCGATGGCTTTCTCTATGTCAAAGACGGCCTTGCCTGATGCTGCGCCAGGAGATGCAGGCAAGCCGCTTGCTATCGGCTCTGCCGCAAACTTCTTGTCTACCTGCTTGTGAAGCAATTTGTCAAGGTCGCTTGGCTCTATTCTAAGAAGCGCTTCTTTTTCATTTATCAGCTTTTCTTTAACCATGTCTATTGCTATCCTAAGAGCCGCTTGAGGCGAACGCTTCCCATTTCTTGTTTGAAGCATGTAGAACTTGCCATCTTCAATTGTGAATTCAATGTCCTGCATGTCTCTGAAATATTTTTCGAGCTTTCTGCAAGTCTCTGCAAGCTCTTTGTAGATATTTGGCATCTTTTCCTTTAGCTCATCTATCGGCATTGGAGTCCTCTTCCCAGAAACCACATCCTCGCCTTGTGCGTTCATCAGAACCTCTGCATATATCTTCTTCTCGCCTGTTGAAGGGTCCCTTGTAAATGCAACCCCAGTGCCTGAGCGCTCATTGAGATTTCCATAGACCATGGAGACTATGTTTACAGCAGTGCCCATCGAATCAGGTATATTGTATATCCTTCTATACTCCACAGCCCTCTTGTTCCACCATGACTCAAATATCGCCCCAACAGCCATGAAGAGCTGCTTGTATGGATCTTGCTCCAAAGGCTTTTTGCTTGCCTTCTCTACAATCTCCTTGTACTTCGCTGCGAGCCTCTTCATGTCCTCCCCGCTCAGCTCAGACTCATCTTTCCCCTCCATTTTTTTCTTTTCTTCCAGCGCCTCATCAAAGAGCTTCTTGTCTATCTTCAGCACAATAGAGCCGAAGAGCTGGATGAACCTTCTGTATGTATCATATGCAAACTTCTCGCCATACTTTTTTGCTATTGCCTCTGCAATCTCATCATTTATACCAAGGTTTAGCACTGTATCCATCATGCCAGGCATTGAAAGCGGAGCTCCGGATCTTACAGAAACGAGGAGCGGATTCTTGGTGCTTCCAAATCTCTTACCAGTCTCTTTCTCAATTTCCTTCATCTTTGCAAGTATCTTCTTCTTTATGCTGTTCCAAAGCTTCTTTTCCTTAAAGTACTTGTTGCACATCCTTGTCGTAATCACTATGCCAGGTGGCACAGGCAACCCTATCCTAGTCATTTCTACAAGGCCATAGCCCTTCCCTCCAAGCTCATTCTTTGTTAGCTTGAGCTTTGCGGCCTCTTTGAATGTATACACTTCATCCATTCAACCGCCAGATAGAATGGGATTATTAAAACTATAAACCTTGCACCAAAGCCAAGCCGAATAAGCCAATCAAATTTGCATCAGCTTCATGCAAAGCAAAACGATATAAATATAAAATTCAAACATCATATTACAATGGGTTGGTATGGGAGAAAAAATTCTTTACAAGACCATAAAGGATATTAAAGAGTTGAAAATACAAGGGGCTGAGAGAATAGCAATGGCAGCGGTCGAAGCATGGAGAAGTGCAAAAGACAAAAAGAAAGCAAGCAAGCTGCTCCTCGAGACCAGGCCCACAGAGCCTATGTTGAAAAATATATTGAAATACTTAAATACATTCAATGACCCTGATGGTGCTTCATTCTATATATCCAACGGTCTTGAAAAGATAGCAAGATTTGGCTCAAGCTTGATAAAAAACAATTATATAATCTATACGCATTGCCATTCATCCACCGTAGAGGCAATACTTGAAAAGGCGAAGAAAGAAGGAAAAAAGTTTGAGGTGCATGTGACTGAAACAAGGCCAAACTACCAGGGAAGAATAACAGCTACAAACCTAGCAAGGAATGGGATAAAAGTAAAATATTTTGTAGATTCTGCAGCAATGCTCGCAATAAAGGATGCTGACCTCATGCTTATAGGAGCAGATCTCATAACCCATTTCGGGGAGGTTGCAAACAAGATAGGAAGCGGCTTGTTTGCAATGGTTGCAAATGAGCTCAACGTGCCAGTATATGTAGCTTCTCATTCACTCAAATTAGATCCGAATGCAAGATATGGGAAAATAAGCAGGATAGAGATTAGGAAAAGCAAAGAGGTATGGGACAAGCACCCGAAAAATGTGAAGATAGTAAATCCTGTTTTTGAATTTGTAAAAAAGAGCTATATAACAAGCATAATAAGCGAATACGGGCTTGTTGGCCCTGATTTTCTTGTTGAAAAGATAAAAGAAGAGTATGCTTGGCTATGGTGAATAGATGAATGATCCGTATAAGGATTTTGTGGATTTGAAGTATAAGCCACAAGAGAGCGATATAATATGCTTGTTTAGAGTGGAGCCTGCAAAAGGCATAAGCATAAAGGAAGCGATAGGCAGGGTTGCAAGTGAAAGCAGCAATGGGACATGGGCTGAGCTTACTACATTAAGAGAGCATATCAGAAAGATAAGGGCAAGGGCATTTTGGATAAAGGGCAATTATGTGAAGGTGGCTTACCCTATCGAGCTTTTTGAAGAAGGAAGCATCCCTCAGCTTATGAGCTCGATTGCAGGCAACATATTCGGCATGAAGGCGCTTAAAAATCTTAGGCTGGAGGATGTTGAGTTTCCAAAAGAGTATGTAAAGCATTTCAAGGGTCCGCAATTTGGAATAGATGGCGTGTTTGGCGAGATTTTCGGCATGAAGAAAAGGAGGCCTCTGCTCGCTCACGTTCCTAAGCCAAAGGTTGGGATGTATACCAATGAGCACGCCAACGTTGCAAAAGAGGCCTGGCTCGGCGGGGTGGATTTGCTCAAAGACGATGAGAACCTTACGAGCCAAAGATTCAACAGGTTTGAGGATAGGATGAAGCTTATGTTCAAATATAGGGACTTTGCTGAAAAAGAAACAGGTGAGAAGAAGAGCTACCTTGCAAACATAACAGCGGAGACAAATGAGATGATAAGGAGGGCCAAGCTTGTAAAAGACCTGGGAGGAGAATATGTGATGGTAGACATACTTACAGCAGGATGGGCTGCCTTGCAGACAGTAAGAGATACCTGCGAAGACCTCGGCTTGGCAATCCACGCCCATAGGGCTTTCCATGCTGCATTTACAAGAAATCCAAGGCATGGCATGAGCATGCTTGTCGTGGCAAAACTTGCAAGGCTCATTGGAGTTGACCAAATACATATAGGCACTGTCATAGGCAAGCTCAAGGCTTCAAAGAAGGAAGTTATAGACTTGGACAGAGAGATTACTCTTGAGCATATAGAAGAGCACAAAAGGGTACTTGCAGAAGATTGGTATAATATAAAGCCAGTAGTCCCTGTTTCAAGCGGGGGCCTCCATCCAGGGCTTGTTCCATATGTCCTGAACCTCCTCGGAAATGAGATAGTGGTGCAGGCTGGAGGAGGCATAGACGGCCATCCTGGAGGAGTAAGAAGGGGCGCTGAAGCAATGAGGCAGGCTATAGAAGCGATGCTCAATAAAGTCTCTTTGCAAGAGTATGCTGAAGAGAAAGGACACAAAGCATTGAAGGAAGCTTTGGATTACTGGGGATTTGAAAAACCTGTATAGGTGATCTTTTGTTCAAAGCAAAAAACCTTGATATAGAAACTGGCGCTCAGATAGCGATACTGAGTGAAGAAGGCGCAGATATACTTGGTGCACATCCAGGAGACAGGATAGAAATCAGAATGGGAAAAAAGACGAGCACAGCAATACTCAATGTTGCAAGCTTCATAAAAGGATTTACAGTAGGCTTGACAAAAGAGCTTTCAAAGGAGCTCGAGGCAAAGAACGGCGAAGAATGCAAGATAGAGGTAGTCCAAGCGCCAGAGTCTATACTTGCAATAAAGGAGAAGCTTAATGGAAGGAGGCTAGATTATAAAGAGGTATACAGCATAATAAAAGATGCAGTTAATGGGAAGCTCGAAAAAGGAGAGCTCACCGCATTTGTAGTGGCATTGCATGCATTTGGGATAGACCTTGAAGAAGCAGAATATATTTCAAGGGCAATGGTGGAGACAGGAGAAAAGCTCCATTTGAAGAAAAAAAGGATCTTTGACAAGCACTCTATAGGAGGGGTTCCGGGAGACAAAACTACTTTGCTTGTTGTACCAATAATTGCGGCTGCTGGGCTCACCATACCGAAGACATCATCGCGCGCCATTACCTCCGCTGCTGGAACAGCCGACAGGGCAGAGGTTCTCATGCCAGTAAACCTTGACTCAAGAGAATTGGAAAGGGTAGTGTTAAAGACAAATGGCTGCATAGCCTGGGGAGGCGCTGTGCACCTCGCTCCTGCAGATGATATATTCATAAAAATAGAGTATCCATTTTCAATAGATCCGCTCCTTCTTCCTTCAATCATGTCCAAAAAGAAGGCAGCAGGCTCTACAGATCTCGTGCTTGATGTGCCTATTGGGGAGAGCGTCAAGGTGAGAAACAAGAATGATGCTGAACTTTTGATAAAAGATTTTTCTTCGCTTGGAGCAAGACTTGGAATACGCGTGAATGGAGCGATAACATATGGCGATCAGCCTATAGGGCATACTGTAGGCACTGCGCTTGAAGCAAAGGAGGCATTGGAGACTATTATGAGAAGCAAAATCGAGGAAGACCTTGTTGACAAAGCCACAAGCATAGCAGGCATGCTTCTTGAAATGGCAGGAAAGGAAAATGGTAAGAGGCTTGCAAAGGATATATTGATGAAAGGCCTGGCTGAAAAGAAGCTCAGAGAGATAATCGCAGAGCAGGGTGGGGATCCAGAAATAAAGCCGGAAGAGATTGAGGTGGGCAACTTTGAAGAGAGCCTTGTTGCTGAAAATGAAGGCAGGGTTTTGAAGTTCAACAATACTGCAATTGCATATGCTGCACGCATAGCTGGCTCGCCAAGCAACAAAAAAGCTGGAGTGGTAGTTCACAAAAAGATAGGAGAAAATGTCTCTCCCGGCGAAAAGCTTTTCACAGTCTATGCAGACTCGCTGAGCAAGGCGAAGGATGCGCTAAACTACCTTAAAATGCACGACGCAATTTTGGTTGCAAAAGGAAATGCGATGCTCATAAAGAAAATTGTCGGAGAAGGCATAAGGCCTTCCCATTTCATATTTGAGAGGTAAAGGCATGCACTACTTGCTGGTTGTGCTTGATGGAGCTGCTGACAGGCCGAGCAGCTTGCTTAGCGGCAAGACGCCTCTTGAAGCTGCACAGATGAAAAACCTCAACAAGATTGCAAGGCGCTCGCTTGCTGGTATGATGTATCCTGTAGGAGAGGGCATAGCTCCAGAGTCTGACTCTGCAGTCTTCTCGATCTTGAGCTATAGCATAGAAAATTATACTGGAAGAGGGCCTATAGAAGCGCTAGGGGCAGGCATGCATATAGGGAAAAACGATATTGCAATGAGGGCGAATTTTGCAACAGTAGACAGAAAGGGCAATATAACCTCAAGAAGGTGCCACCTTTCTAAAAGAGAAGCCAAGACGCTTGAGAAAGAGATCAACAAAATTAAAGTAAAAGGAGCCCGAATAAGATTCAAGGCAACAGTAGATTATAGGGGAGTACTCATCATCAGCTCTAGAAAAAGGCTTTCTTCAAGCATAACTAATGTTGATGTAGCCTATATCAAAAAGGGCAATATCTCGATAGCTGTGCGAAGCAAAAGGCAAAAAATCCCAAGATCTAAGCCTACTGAAAAAACGGAAGAGGCGATGCGTACTGCAAGAATTGTGAACGAATTCGTAGAAAAAGCTATGCATGTACTTTCAAAATCCAAGGTGAATGAAGAAAGAAGGAAGAAAGGCGCTGAAGAGGCGAATGCAATACTTTTAAGGGATGCAGGCAAGTCGCTGCCTGCAGTGATGCCAATAGGCAAGAAGTTTGGGATGGATTTCTGCTTTATAACCGAGATGCCTGTTGAAAGGGGAATAGCAAAGCTCCTCAGAATGAAAGAGGTAATGTTTGACAATGACAAAAAAGGGGTTGAGCGCTACAAGGAGCTTGCCAAAGCAGCTAACAAAAGCATAAAAAGATGCGATTTCGTTTATGTGCACATAAAAGGCCCTGACGAGCCTGGACATGCTGGTGATGCCGCAAGGAAAACTGAGGTGCTCAAAGAGATAGACGCTGGCTTCTTCGCAAACATAAGACCAAGCAAAAATGTCAAGGTATGCGTTACATGCGACCATTCTACGCCTTGCAGCATGAAAGCTCACTCGGCAGATCCTGTACCAGTGATCATAAGCTCGAGGAGCAAGCATGACACTCTTGACTTCAACGAAAAGATTGATTTGAAGGGCTCTCTTGGCATATTCAATGGGAATGAGCTTATAAATAGAATTTTAGTGATTGGTTGATAAGGGAAATAAGGTTGAGGAAGATTTTCGATTCTAGGGGCATGCCTACTGTTGAAGCAGAGGTATCAAATGGCAAGCACTGGGCAAAAGCTTCGTCTCCTAGCGGGACGAGCAGGAGCGCCTACGAAGCATTTGCATTCCCGGGAAGCGTTGAGCTCGGGATAAAAAAGCTCTACGCAAAGAAAGGAAAGCTCCTTGGAATCGATGAGCTCGACCAAAAAGGATTAGATGAAGCGCTCCACAGCATAGACGGAACAGAGAGGTTTTCGGAAATTGGCGGGAACATAGCAACAGCAATCTCAATTGCAAATGCCAAGCTTGCTGCTATAGAAGAAGGCATGGAGCTCTACGAGCTCATAAGCAAATTGTCTAATGCCAAAAAGAAAATCCCGCGCCTCCTTGGCAATGTGCTTGGTGGTGGCGCGCATTCCCAAAATGGGATGAGCGTGCAGGAGGTATTAGTCTCAAGCAAGAGAAAGGGCACTGAGATTGAGGAGAATGTGCATGTAAAAATATATGGGGAGATTGGAAGGTATCTTGAGTCAAATGGCTTTGCAACAGGCAAAACTATTGAGAATGCTTGGACATCAAGGCTTGATACTAGAGAGAGCATAAAGGCTGTGCGCATGGTAGGAGAAAAGGTTGAAAAGATGGTTGAGATAGGAGTGGATATGGCAGCGAGCACATATTTCAAAAACAATGCATACAACTTTGACGGCAAAAAGATGCAAGCAAAGAAGTACGCAGAGCTTGTAGAGGAAATCGCCGAGGAGTATAGCATATCTTATATAGAGGATCCTTTTGAGAGCTCAGATTTTAGAAGCTTCTCTGAGCTGAACAAAAGCTTGGGAAAGGGCTTCTTGGTGGTTGGGGATGACCTTTACGCAACAAACAGCGAGAGGATAAAGCAAGGGAAGAGGGAGGGGGCAACAGGAGGGGTTATAATAAAAGTAAACCAGGCAGGAACGCTCACCGATGCAATAAATGCAGCAAAGGCAGCTGCAGGCATGAAAATAATAGCCTCGCATAGAAGCGGGGAGACTGAAGATACATTCTTAGCACATGTGGCTGTAGGGCTGGGCGCAGATTACATAAAATGTGGGGTTGTTGGCGGAGAGAGGATATCAAAGATAAATGAGCTTGCTAGGATAGAAAAAAGCATGAAAATCGGAAAAAGTAGAGAAAAGAAAGATTTATAATATATATTATAAAATAAATTTATACAATTTATGCAAGATTGTGATCCAAAATGAAAAAATTAGAGAAAGTCCCAGAAAATATAGCAATAATACCAGACGGCAACAGAAGGTGGGCCAAAAGCCATAGACTCTCTTTTTTGCAGGGCTACACAAAAGGAGTAAAAAAGTTTATAGAGTTCAGCGAATGGTGCATGCAGTATGGAATAAGAAGCATAACTGTCTGGGCGCTTTCTACAGAGAATGTTAAAAGGCCGAAGGAAGAGGTTGAGACGCTCTTCAATATATACAGGAGGGCTGCAAAAGACAAAAGCATAATAAAGAGGCTTCATGAGACTAAAACAAGGTTTGTTGTGGTAGGCAAAAAAACCCTGCTCCCAAAAGACCTTATAGCATTGCTCAAGAAGGTAGAGGACGGGACAAGAAAATATAAAGATAGGATAATCTACCTCCTTTTAGGATACGGCGGGAGGGAGGATATAATCTATGCAGCAAACCAGATAGCTAAGGAGTCGAGGAAAGGTAAGATAAAGAAGGTAGAAGACGAGACATTCAAGAGGTACATGCTCTCTAAGGATGTGCCTGACATAGATTTTGTAATAAGGACTTCTGGGGAAGAAAGGCTCTCGGGATTCATGCCTTGGCAAGCGGGGTACGCAGAGCTCTACTTTTGCAAGAAATACTGGCCAGAATTTGAAAAGAAAGATCTAGAGAAAGCGCTTGCCGAATACAGCAGGAGAGAAAGAAGATTTGGCAAATAGTGTTCGCATGCCCAATGAAAGTTTTCTTCTGCATTATTCCAGCTATTTTAACAAAAATGCGCCAAAAAGTACAAGGGGGGCTGCCGCGCTCTTTGCAATAGGCATAGTTGCAGGCATAGTTGCAACGATGATACTTAATTACAGCGAGCTGTGGCGAAACTTCCTGAATATTGCAATAAATGGGATGAATGCAGGCCTTTTGGCAATAACTCTGCCTGCTTTGATAAGCTCAGCCCTAATAAAAATCCTGAAAAAAAGGATATACCTCAAGCATATATTGATGGCAGTGATCATAGGCACAATCTCTTACTCTTTATTTATAATCATCAACAGCATAGTTTTCGCATTCCTTAAAAGCACAATAATAGCCTATATAATAATACTCTTGGCAAATGCAAGCCTCTTTGGCTACTGGTTTATAGTGAGCAGATTTATAATGGGTAGGAAGAGAGATGCAATTGCTATAGGTGTTATCCAGCCAACATTGAATTTCTTATTCTATATACCAATTAGCAAATACTTTATAAGCATAGCATTGCCATTCTGGCCTGCTGTTGTAAAGCTATATGTAGGCATGTTCATATTCATGGTTGCAGGATATGCATTTTTCTATGTAGTGGACAAGCCTGTAAAGAAAAGGCTCAACATAAGCGGAGTTGAGATCTTTACTGTGATGGTGAGCCAATGGCTCTATAATATAGGAACTCTTGAGGTAAGCTTAGGGATAGGCAAAAAGACAGACATAAAAGTCAAATTGCTAGCCCTCAAAGGCAAGGCAGGCATGAAAAGCATATTTGTGGAACCTGACATACATTATGGGCCTTTTGCAGGTACAGGAGGTGCATCTGTAACAGAGTACCTTGGGAATTTTATATCGAAGAAATACAAAGCAACTCCTTTTGTCTTGCACGGCGCAGTAAATGTGAAGCTCAATCCCATAAGCACTAAGGAAGTAATAACAATAGGTAGGGAGTTGGAGAAAAACATAGAGTCGCTTGGAGGCGGAAGCTTTAAGCTGGCAAAGGGCAATATAGGGTTTGGCGAAGCAAAGCCGTGCACTGCGATTGCAATCAGAATAAATGGCGCAAAGATCATAACGCTTACAAAAGCCCCAAAGATAACCGAAGATATAGACCATGATGTAGGAGAAGAGCTCAGCTCTGTTGCTGGCGGAAATACTATTATAATTGACGCCCACAATTCAAGGTTTGAGAGTGCAAACAAAGAAGAGCTCATGGGTGTATACAAAGGGAGTAGATATGTTGATCTCTACAAAAAGGCAATCAAAAAAGCTTTGGAAGCTAGTGAAGATGAGAAGCTCGAATTTGGGTCTTCTTCATTCAAGCTTTCAAACATATTGAAGAATGCCGAAGACCTTGGCAAAGGCTATTCAAGTGTTGGGATATTTAAGTTTGGAGATAAAAGGTTTGCGATGATATACTTCGATGCAAACAACATGCTCCCTTCTCTGAGGAAGAGGATATTGGAGCATGTGATGGAGAGATATGGAATGAAATCCGAAGTCTATACAACAGATACGCATTCTGTCAACTCGCTTGCTAGGCCTTTCACCAATGTTCTTGGCAGAAAGACAAGCGCCAAAAAGCTCATCCCTATAATAGACATAATGATAGAAAACGCGTTGAAGGATATGGAGTCTGTTTCAAGTGCCTACAAGGAGTTTATAATACATGACTTTGCTGTGTGGGGAGAGGATGCTGAAAAGAAGATAATCGAAATAAGCAAAGAGATCATCAGGAGGTTAAAGTATATTGTGCCTCTTATTGTAGCTGCTGGGTTTGTAATTGCTGCATGGCTTATCTACCTTGTATGATCAAGGTAGGAATTCTTTGTTTTCTATCTTCTCCTTTATATACTGGTCCACGAATGTTAGGCTTGGCCCTTGCAGAGCATCTTGCTCAAGCTTCTTCTTCATCTTTATCATGCGCTCAAGCTCTGCTACCCACTCTTTGTGGCGCTTTATCCACTCATAGTTAAGCATCTCCTGGGCTCTCTTCAAGTCTACTTCGCTCGCCTTTATTGTAAGCTTGTTGAGGAAGCTGTACTTTTCGAGGTCAGAAAGGGAAACGCCTATGAATTTAGCCTCTGGAGTGGCAACATCTTTGCCTATATAAGCGAGGTTTATGCTGCCTGTCTTTATCGTCCAATATATATACCATCCCCATGCATCTGAATCTGTGAAGACATATATGGGCAGGCCCATGTCGGCGAGCTTCCTTATAAGCCTTCTTGTTCCACGCGCAGCCTGGCCGACTGGGGTTATCAGTATTGCGTTCTCTTTCTTCCAGAAATTGTCTTCATTGAGCCTCTGCCAAAGAGCATCCTTCTCTACAACGAGCACATATGAAGCCTTCACATCCACAAATTCTATGTTGTTGTCTACATCGCTAGGTATGGCCCATCCGCTCCTTCCCATCTTGCTGCAGTCTATTGTCACCTCCTCTCCGCCGGACCTGTCTATTACCTTCATCCTTCCGGCAAGAACGCCCTTCCTATTTGCATTGAGATTTAAATCTTCCCTCTTCACTGAAAGTGAGACCTCCAAGTCCTCAATGAGCGGGTTGGATTCTGATTGCTCATTGAATATGCTCTCGTCTATATCCTCGCCAAGCGAATACTTGAGCTGGTAGAAAAGACCCCTTATGCTTGTATGCAGGCCTTCCTTAAGGAACTTGTGGCATTTTGCAGCTACAGCCATTGTCTGCATGAACCTTTTTGCCTGGGCTACATTGATGAATGTCCTCTCTTCCTGGGCATCGCCAAGCTTGAGGAAGCCGCTCTTTTGATCATAGATGATGTTTGACCTAGTCCTCGCAACAGTAACAAATTTTGGATTCTTGCCATATTCGATATCTTCAACTATGCTCCTGCCAAGCATCTCAAGCTTTGACTTTGCATCATTTTGATTCTTGGGAAAAGGCATAAGCTCACCTCTTCTTTTCACCTATAGGGGAGATCTCTCTAGACTGCGAAGACATGTAGCTCTTCAGCTTCTTTATTATGGCGTCCCTCCTTGCGCTCTTCTTTAGCGAGTATTGCAAAACTTCCGCTATGTTTGTTACAGGGATTATCTTTATCTTCTTCAGCCTCTCCTTGTCTATATATATGTCATAAAGGTTGCTCTTTGGTATAATGACGCTTTTCATGCCTGCATCTATCGCTGCTTCTATCTTGCTCGTCAAGCCCCCTACAGGAAGCACATCTCCCCTTACTGAAAGCGAGCCCGTCATAGCCACAGATTGGTCCACAGGTATGCCTTCAAGCGCTGAGATTACACTCACAGCTACAGAGATGCTTGCGCTGTCTCCCTCAACGCCTTCGTATGTTTGCAAGAATTGGACATGTATGTCATAGCTCGCAAAATCAACATCAAGATGCTTCTTTATAACAGCACTTATATTCTTCACAGCCTCCTGCGCTATCTTGCCGAGCTTGCCTGTCGCTATTAGCTTGCCTTCGGCACGCGAGCTTGATGGCGTCACTTCCGCAACTATTGGCACTATTATGCCAGCAGAGAGGTAAGAGGAGCCTATTACCGCCAATCCATTCACCTTGCCTATGGCAAATCCAGAAGTATTGAACACCTTGTAATCCTTTCTGTATTCAAGCGCTTGGTCTACAAATTGCGCTTCTATCGGTCTTGCAAGCTCCTTTGCAGCTATAACGTCTTCTTTTGTAACCACTTTCTTGCCCTTCTCTATTGCTATGTCTCCAGCAGCCCTGACAAGACCTCCGAGATCCCTCAATATCAGCGAAAGTCTCTTCTTTCTGCCACTCCTTCTCCTTGCTTCCTCAACAATCGCCATGCATGCATCATAATCAAATGGAGGTATCTTCCCATCTTTCTTTATCTCCTGCGCGATGAACCTTATTATCTTCTCTTGATTTTGCTTGGTATCAGGCATTGTAGACTCCATGAAAACCTCATAGCCGTATCCCCTTATCCTAGACCTTAGGGCTGGATGCATCTTCTGAATGTCCATGAGGTTGCCAGCAGCTATAAGCAGGAAGTCGCTTGGCACAGGCTCTGTCCTCACCATGGCGCCTGAACTCAATTCGCTCTGCCCTGTTATTGGATATTTCTTTTCCTGCATAGCTGTAAGAAGCTCTTGCTGTGATCTAGGGTCAAGGCTTGCAATCTCATCAATAAAGAGGACGCCTTTGTTTGCCCTGTGTATTGCACCGCTCTCAACCCTAAGATGGGCTGGAGTTCCTAGCCCGCCGCTCTGGAGAGGATCGTGCTTCACATCCCCAAAGAGAGCTCCTGCTTTTGCGCCAGTTGCATCTACAAATGGGGCATGCGTCATGCCTGTATTGTCAACTATAAGCTTGGGCTCATTGGAATCAAATGCTCCTGGAAGCACTCCCACGCGCCTTGTCAAACTGCTTACGAACAATGCCACAGACCCAAAGACAAGAATGCCGAGTATGAGCGCGGCAAGCACTATCACCTGATAGCCCGTGAAGATTCCAGATAGCGAAAGTGCAAAAAGTATAATCACAAGTATAACCACGGCTGATGTTACCCTAGGACTTCCTTCGCTTCTTGCATCAATCCTGTTTTTCATTCTCTCCTTCTGAAGTATCTGCCTGCCCTGCCCATCGCCGAGAGGCTTTCCTGGCTCAGGAGGCACAGGATATGTCTTAACTACTTTGATGAGCGGCCTATTTTCATCATTTGGATTTTTGTATACTAAAACATCCTCAAGATCTGTTGCTGGAAGAAGCTCAGCCATAGCTTGCGCTAGCATTGTCTTGCCAGTCCCAGGCTCTCCAATCAAGAGCACATTCCTGTGCTGCTTGGCAGCCTTCTTTATTATATTTACAGCCTTGTCCTGGCCTATTACTTGATCTATCAGCCTTTCTGGTATCTTTATCTCTTCTGTCGTCTTAAACTTCTTCATCGCATCAGGAGATATGAGTGCTTAAAACTATTTATACCTAATCCTTTGCTTTTGAGAAGGGAAGAAATAGAAGAAATAGTGGAATAAAGGAATTGCAATAAATATGAGGGCAGCGTTTAGAGGGTGGGGAAGATTTCGAAAAATTTGCTCTAAACGCTACTGCCAATTATTTGGAAGGAAAAATTTATAAATTTATCTGATTCCCGTCTAACGATAAACGTATGGTTGTTATACAATTATATAAATGATCTAAATGCAATTTCTCTGCCATACCAATAAAGGTAGTGCTCAGCATAGCCTGCAAAATTGCCCCACCTTGAGCTTGCAAATTGATGAAGCTCTTTTGTGCTCTCTCTTTCCGGCTTGTAAACATTCACCAAGACTCTTTTTACCCATGTGTCTATTGGAAATGCTTCGAGCTTTTTGTATCCCATGAGGAGGATGCAATCGGCAACCTTGTCGCCAATGCCTTTGTATTCCATGAGCTTTGACTTCGCTTCATTGTAAGAAAGCATGGAGTAGTTTGAAAAAACATCAGGATCATACCTCTCCGCAACTTCTTTTATGTAGCTTGCCCTGAATCCTGCGCCGCACGCTATCTCGCTTGCATTGGCGCCTGCAAACTTCTCCCATCTTGGAAAATACCCTTTGCCAAACCTCTCAATGAAGCAGAGCATTATTTTTCTTATTCTTTTTATGCTGTTGAATTGGCTAACAATAAATGAGAGGGTCGTCTGCCACAGCTCATTTTTTGTGATGCGCATCCCATAAAATCTTTTGATCGCATCTTTGATGAAGGCATCTGTGGATATGCTTTTGTATATTTCATTTATTTTGTCGTTTAACCCAAGCCTCTCCTTGACCTCCCTTGACAGCTCTGCCTTAGAATAATTTTCGCTCGCAGCGGTGAGCGTGCAATCCCTTCCCTTTTGCTCCGCTTCTACCTCAATAAAGCCTTCATACATGGGGTATTTTAAATGTGCTATTTTTCCTGAGAACGAGTAATCCGCAAAAAATGTCAATGGCTGGCCGCTTTCTATGGTGTATCTCAAATTAAAATCTCTTGCACGTATCAGCATCAAATCAGCTAGAGGCCAAGAGCTCTGCTATGCTCTTCCTTACCTGCTTTGTAGTATTTCTATCCCTTATTGTAACTGTGTCGTCTTCCAATGTCTGGTAATCTATTGTTATGCAATAAGGCACTCCAACTTCGTCAGCCTTTGCGTATCTCTTTCCTATGCTGCCACTTTCAGAGTAGTAGAAGCTTATCCCTTTCTCAGCCATCAGCCTTGCAAGCTCCTTAGCTTTGGGTATCAGCTTCTCATCTTTCTGGAGAGGGAATACAGCATATTTGTATGGTGCGACGTTCTCACTGAGCTTCAGCCAATCCCATCCCCTATCATCACTTACAACGCTGTTTTCGATTATGCTGAATAGAAGCCTATCAAGCCCCATACTCGCTTCTACAACATGTGGTATGAACTTCCTTCCATTGTTTACTATACTTATCTCAACTCCAGATACCCTGGAGTGGGAGGACAAATCATAGTCAGTCCTATATGCATTGCCAGCAACCTCTACAAATCCATATTCTGTTTTTACTTCCAAATCGATATTTCCTTTTGAATAATGCGGAAGCTCTTCCTTTTCAAGCTCCCTAAACCTATAAGCATTCGCCTCAAACCCAAGCTCGCGCATAAGCTTCTCCTCGAGATATATTAGAAGGGCAAAGTACTTGTTTGGTATCTTGCCAGACTCCAAGAGCTCCCTTAAGCTTGCAGCCACCGCCTCATCCTCCCCGCTGTTTACGAAGTTTATTCTTGTATCGAGTATATTGTCTATGTTTATGAATCCTACCTCATTGCCTATCGACTCTGGATCAAAGAAGAGCTCGAGCTCCATCTGCGTGAACTCTCTCATCCTGATTAGTTGCTGCCTAGGCGAGATCTCATTCCTGTAGCTCCTTCCAACTTGGGCTATCAATGCAGGCATCTTGAGCCCCTGCGTCTTGAACAGGTCCCTAAAGTCTACAAATATCCCTTGGGCAGTCTCGGGCCTCAGATAGCCAGTCTCGCTGCCTGTTGGGCCTATCTTAAGCTGGAACATTAGGTTAAACTTCTCCACCTTGCCGAGCTCCCCGCCGCACTTCTCGCACCTTATGTTATGCTCCCTTATCCTTGCGTCAAGCTCCTCTATGCTGAGCTTCTTTACGCCCTCTTTGGCCTTAAGGTCGTGCTTCTCTTCATAGAACTCCTCCAAGAGCTTGTCAGCCCTATAAGGAGTATTGCACACCTTGCATTTTGTCATAGGGTCTGTAAATGTGCTCAAGTGCCCGCTAGCCTTGAATACATCTTCAGGCATTATGCTTGTTGTTTCTATCTCTATTGCCTGAAGCATTTCTACAAAAAGCCTGCGCCACATATTTTCTATATTTCTCCTTATCCTTACCCCTATAGGGCCATAATCATAAAACCCCCCAATCTCCCTGTATATGCCAAAAGACTGGTAGAATATGGCACGCCTGCTAACTATATTCATTGCTTTGGACTCTTCTTTTTTCATAAAAATCAACCAAAAAGCAGATAATATTAAGAGGTATAAAATTTTATTGCTTACGCAAAAAAACGAGCAATTTTTATTTTAATAACTTGGTTATAGGAATATGTTTTTATACTTTTTTAGTAAATGTATTTTGAAAGCTTTGGAAGGCTTGCTGCTTTCTGGTGCTTGCTTGAAGAATGAAAGCATAGAAGAAAAAAGAAAGAGGCTTCTCGCCAAAGCCCGGGAGAGCTTGAGCACTGCATATGCTGGAGAGGAGCATAGCCTAATAGAAGCCATAAACACATACTTGCAGCTCGAGAAGATAGAGAACCTTGTCTTTGAAAGGCTTGAGGAGTGGTACAGCATTTATTTTCCGGAGCTCAAGCTAGGCAACCATGAAAGCTATGCAAAATTTGTAAAGCAGTTTGGACTCAACAAAAAGGCTGCAAGCGAGGAGGAGCTTGCAATACTCCTTGGGGACAAGAGCAAAGCAAAGGAGGTTGCACAAGCAATATCAAAAAGCATAGGCAGGGAGCCGACAAGCGAAGAATACAAGCACATAGCATCTCTAGCTGATATGGTTATTAATTTTTCAGACTTAAGGAAGAATCTCGGCTCATTCATAGATTCTACCGCCAAGAAGCTTATGCCAAACATAACATATCTTATAGATGCAAAGATATCCGCTGAGCTTTTGAGCAAGGCTGGCTCGCTCAATAAGCTTGCCCTAATGCCCGCAAGCACAATACAGCTTCTTGGGGCTGAGAAGGCGCTATTCAAGCACATAAAATATGGAAGCAAGCCACCAAAGTATGGCATACTTTTCAAATTGCCTGAAGTTTCAAGTGCTGGCAAGAAGCGTGGTGGCAGAGTTGCGAGAATTTATGCCACAAAGATTAGCATCGCTGCAAAGGCCGATGCATTTTCAAAAAGGTTTATTGCAGAGGACTTAAAGAAGAGCCTTATTGAAGCTCTCCAAAAAGGACAAAAATAAGAGATAGAAGAAGTGGTGTTTAATATGGACGCGCAGAAGAAAGAAGATGAGATAACAGCTCCTTACCATAGGAGCATGGAAGAGATAGAAAAGATGCCTGTGCTGGGCAAGACAAAGACAGTCTGCCCCGAATGCAAGCTTATTGTAGATGGCATAATCTACAGAGATGGAGATAATGTAATGATAAGAAAATACTGTCCAGAACACGGCTGGTTTATAGAAAAGTACTGGGAAGATTACGAGATGTATGAAAAAATGAGCAAATATGCATATATAGGAAGAGGTATAGCAAACCCAAATTATCCAGTGCTTGGAGAAAACTGCCCATTTGACTGCGGCCTCTGCTCAAGGCATAAAAGCCATACGGCGCTAGCAAATATAGTCGTAACCAACAGGTGCCACCTCTCATGCTGGTACTGCTTCTTCTTTGCAAAAGAGGGAGAGCCTATATACGAACCAACGCTTGAAGAGATAGAGCGCATGCTCCTTGACCTCAGGAATGAGAAGCCAGTCGCAACAAATGCATTGCAGATAACAGGAGGAGAGCCGACAATGAGAGACGACCTTGTAGAGATAGTGAAGCTTGCAAAGAAGGTTGGCTTTGACCAAATACAGCTCAATACTACAGGCATAAATCTCGGCTTCAATCCAGAGCTGCTTGTCAGGCTAAGAGAGGCTGGGCTGAGCACACTCTACATGAGCTTTGATGGGACAACAAAGAAGACAAACCCAAAGAACCACTGGGAGATACCGCTCATACTTAAGGCTGCAAGAAAGGCGCATGTAGGTATAGTCTTGGTCCCAACAGTAATAAGGGGGATCAATGACCATGACTTGGGCAATATGATAAATTTCGCCCTCAACAACATAGATATAGTAAGGTCTGTGAACTTCCAGCCTGTCTCGCTTGTTGGGAGGATGCCTGACAAGCTTAGGGAGAAGCAGAGGATAACTATACCAGGTGCAATAAAGCTTATAGAGGAGCAGACAAATGGGGCTATAGCAAAAGAAGATTGGTTCTCAGTTCCTTACACAGGAGGCATAAGCAAGTTTGTAGAAGCATTGAGCGGCAAGGTGACATATGACCTTTCAATCCATTTTGCCTGCGGGGCAGGGACATACATATTCCTTGACACGGACAATAGGGTGATACCAATAACAAGGTTCATCGATGCCCCTGGGCTTGTAGAGCACCTGCAAAATGCCGTAAATGAAATGGAAGGCAAGGGCAAAATGCAGAGGAAGCTCATAGCGCTGAAGGCAGTCGCAGATATAAGGAAATTTGTAGATAAAGAGAAATTGCCAAAGAGCGTCAATGTTGTAAAGCTCCTTACCTCAATTTTGCTCAAGCATGACTTCTCATCGCTTGGCGCATTCCATGTAAAGACCCTTTTCTTAGGCATGATGCACTTCCAAGACGAGTACACATATGACATATCAAGGGTTGAGAAGTGCGACATACACTATGTTATGCCAGACGGTGAGATACTTCCTTTCTGCACATTCAATGTCTTCCCTGAGGTATACAGGGACAAGATACAAAGGCAGTACAGCATACCGCAGGAAAAGTGGAAGGAGCTCCATCCAGACTGGAGCTACCAGAAAGACAAGTATATAAGGGATGTCAAGAAGCTTGAATCCATGAAGGAATACCATGATACATATGACAATCTGATAAACTTTTTTGAGTTGCCTATAAACAAGGCAAACAAGAGGTGAATTTATGAGTCTCAACATTATACCATATGACAAGATTGTGCATGCAAACATAGAAGTCAAAAAAGAGGAGCTCATTGACCAGCCGCATGCAGCGAGGCTTCAATACAGGCTCCTTACAAATGATGCGATAATAAAGGCAAAGGTCCACTTCCAAAAGGGCCTGATAGAAATTTATTACAATCCAAAAAGCAAAGAGAACAAAAGCAGCTTGCCAAAGATAAGCCTAGATGAGATTATAAAGATCTTGAATGAGAATGGCGTGCACCCCGAGAAGAATGGAGTGAAAGAGGAGATTGTAGACTACAAGAAAACCTTATTTGACAATATGTTCAATCCAAAAGAAATAAGGAAGATAAAGCCCTACGGCTGGTAGCCAAACCCAAGCTCGCGCAGCAAGAACTTGATTACGTCTTTTTTGGAGTCTTCGCCCTTAAGCTTTATGCTCACCGCATTTTTGTGCCCTCCGGCAGAGTCTATCTGAAAAGCCTCTTTGGCCTTTTTGATCAGCGAGAGCAGATCTATATCAAGCCCTTTGCTGAGCCTTATTGAAATAAAAGATGAGAAGTGGAGTATGAGCATGCATGGCTTGTCGCTCAGCTCCTCTATCCTTGAAAGAAGCTTGGATGCAAAGCGCCCTGGAAGCGGATACTTGAGCTCCTCCCCCCTTACATGCTTGAAGTCCAGAAGATAGAGGTTAAACTTCTCGCCTTTGTATACTTTTGTTGCGCCTACAGCCAGATCAAGCGCTTCATTGAGATGGAGCCTTGCATATTTTAGGAGCTCGTCCTTTCTTGCCGGATTAGCCAATATGCTTTCTATCTCGTATGGCGTGACGCTCTTAGAGTTTATTATCCTAGAGTCACTTGTTATAAGCTCAAGGATCTCAGAGAGCTCAGCCCCATCTTTTTGCGCAAACTTGCTGTAATCACCAATCAGCGAAGCTCCTTGAATCTCTTTGACTTCTTTCTCATCCATATTTGCATAGAGCATTGAGAAAGTGCATGCGAGAAGGCCAGCTGTATAGTCTGAATCTCCTCCATACATCCATGGGTTTATGTAGTGCTTGAGCTCAAGCCCCTTGAATCCCTCGATGATGGGATGGTGGTCAAGCCAAATTATGTCAAACTTCTCCCTTGCTAGTTCTATGCCAGCATTGCTTTCAAGGGTTGTGCCGAAGTCTATCACAAGAAGCAGGGGCTTGGCGATGGAGGAGAAGTTGTTTATGAAGAAAATATCTGCACTGGCATCCTCCTTCGAGTATGTGACCCCCCTTTGCATGCGCCAAGCAAATCTGCTTTTTGATTCAAGCCCCAGCAACTCTATCGATCTAAAAATGCAATATGCTCCAGCCGCTCCGTCAGAGTCGTTGTGGAATCTCACCACTACTGGGGAACCTATAAGCAATTTTGTGAGAAAAAGAGAGGCTGCATCCTTCAAAGCTTTGAGCATTTTTCTGTTTATTCTATCAATTTCTTCTATGCCAGTGTGCGGCTCGAGAGAGAGAAGGCTTTCAGCAAAAAGAGAGGCGTTTCTTAGGGCAAGATTTGGATCTTCGCTTTTCCTGACTCTCGCAGAGAAAGAGTTTTGCAAAATACCAGAAGAGAGTGAGCTTTCTTCCTCATTGCTTAATTCAAGCTCATCCCCAACGTCTAGTAGAAATGCGCTCTTTACTGAAATTAGGCTTTTTGCATCTTCCCTTAAAAGATAGTATAAATTATCGCTTGCTTCTGCTGCATGCTTTATTGCTGAGACTATAAACTTCATGTAATCAGCTCATATTATGTGTTACTCCCAAAATGCATGCATTGTTTACTGTAATATTTGATATGTAGGAGCAGTACGAAGCATTCTTGTATGTCTTTGCGAGCGTTGAAAAGCACTCCCAAGATGCTGATTGGTTTGCCAAGCTCCTGCATATGTTTATATTCTTAGTTGCAACAGCCTCTGATATCAGGACAAGCTGCTTGCATGTATTTTTAAAGCTCCCTGCATTTTCGCATGCCTGAAGCATGGCTGTATAGTTCACTTCTTGGTGCAGGGGAGCTGGAGATACAACCCTATAGCAGAGGGACTGATCTAATCCGCTGAGTTGTGAACAGTAGGTGCTGTTTCCAAGCTCTTGCGCAACACTGATTATGCATATGCTTCTTGGAGAAATGTTGTAGCCAACGCTGAGAAGCGAGGAGGCAAACTCGATTATAGTAGCATTGGGCTTGATTTTTGAATTCATCAGGATGCTCCCAAAAATAATACTGTTGCCTGTAGAAGGAATATTGTAGCAGTAGGAAATGTTCTTAAAAAGAAGGGCCTTTGACAGAATTATTGAGGAATTGCATATGCTTGCATTCTCTCCCGCAAATTTGCAGGCGCTGGCATTCTGCGAGCTTATGGCCCCAACAAACGCGCAATGCTGCTGGGCGCTGTAAGGTAGAGGATTGCAAAATGATACCTCTCCTGTAAGGTTTACGAAATGGACTATGCATTCCTCTCCAACAGGCTCGTACGAAGAAAGCGCATCCAGGCACAGGCTTTCATTTCCAAGCTTATAGGCAAGGCTTTGGTAGCACATAGCTTTGTATTCCCCGCTTAGATAATTGCAGACAGATGCATTGCCTGTCGAATATGCGAGGTTCTGGAAACATGAGATTTTGTTTTGCTGTATTATTATATGCTCGCACATGCTTACTGGTGATGCATGCGTAGAAAAGTATGAAGCAACTGCAAGAATGAATATAAGGGCTAGGATAAAAAGATATATTATAAGCTTGCTTTTTCTTGCTTTTCCTAAATCTACATTATCTATATTCTTCTCCTTTTGCATTCTACTTCCTCAATATTTGAAGCTCTGCTCCTCAGCAGCATAAAGCTTGAAGCCTTTTGGAGTTATCTCATAAGGAGTCGTCACAAAGCTGTGCTTGTTGCCGCGCATCTTTATCACTTCCATTGCTAGCTTTCTTTTGTCTTCTTCGCCCACCTGGTACATTATTATTATGCCGTCAAATATGAAAAACTCTGGCCTAAACTCAAGCTTTGCCCTCTCTGGGCTGGGGAGCTCTGTTGTGAGAAGCGACGTAACGCCGACCCTCCTCAAATTGCTTACAAGCGCAAGCATTGAGCGCCTATAAGTCATGGGGTCGTTTACAAGAAGGTCAAGGAGAGAGAGTGAGTCTATTACTACACGCTTTGCCTTTGCTGAAGAGACTACCCCCTCTATCTCTGAAAGGATCCTGCCGAATTCATAGGTTGTAGAGCCCTCGCTCTGCTGAAGATGAGGGGTTGGGTCCTCGCTGTCTACCACAATCAAGCCTTTTTCTATCAATTCATCTATGTCATCGAAGGAGCTGAATGCAGATTTTGCATTTTCAATTACTTTACTTGCAGTTTCCTCAAGCGCAAAGAATACTCCTGGATTGCCCATCTTTGCATTTCTATAAAGAAACTCAAAAGAGAGGAGCGTCTTTCCAGCTCCAGGGCCTCCTGCGACTATTACTTGGTTGAGTTCTGGTATGCCGCCATAGAGTATTGCATCAAGCCCATCTATTCCAGTTTTAACAAGATTCACCATTAGAGCACCAATATCAATACAACTATACATTTTAAAAATATTTAAATTTATTTAGATTCTTGATGAACAAGAAAATTATTTACATTGGCTTTTTGCTTCTTATAATTGGGATTATATTTTCTTACCAATTAGCTGCATCATTCTTCCAGATACCATACTACTCTACGGCGAAGGTTCTAATAGCACCAAATGCAAGCGCAACAATCTCATTCACGCTCAACAAGACCTCGGCAGTAATGATAGCATACAACTCTACATTGCCCATTGATTTTTATGTGGTAAATAAAAGCGCATACAATTCATTTCTGCTCGGAAACGAGCTCAACGTAAGCAAAATAAAAAGTGCAAAGGCCATTGAAGTTATATTGGGAAGCAGATACGGAGCTTTCAGCAATTTTATGGCTATGAACCAAGCTCAAGCGCAATATTATCAGAAGGCAAGCATGCAGAATGGAAGCTACTATGGAGTGTTTGTAAATACACACAACAGCACTGCTAGCGTTCTGGTTGTTTATGGCGAAGAAGCTGCGGGCAAAAACTATCTAGATCTTCTTGAATCTGGAAGTGTAGCGGCTCTTCTTTTCCTTGGGGGTATAGTTCTTATCATTTATGGGCTTATAGCAAGGAAGAAAAAAGATGAGGAAAAAGAAGAAGGGGTCGACGTTCAAAGAAAAGAAAGAAGAGCTAAGAAAAAGCCCAGAAAATAAGCTGACATTATCCTAAATTCGCAGGCTTTCTCCTAACATTCTGCAAATTGTCTAATGCGCATTCGTCGAAAACTTTATTAATTAGTATGTCCAAAATTAAAAAAGAGTGATGCTATGGATGAGCTGCAAGAAAGGATTGCTGGCGAGATAGCCTTATCAGACAGCCCTGGGAGCACAATGAAGAAATGGCGCGAGCTTTTTGGAATATCCCAGGTAGAGCTTGCAAAATATTTGAAGATCTCAACCTCAACAATAAGCGATTACGAAGGGAATAGAAGAATGAGCCCGGGAGTTGGGGTTATAAAGAGGTTTGTGAGTGCAATATTTGAGATAGACAAGCAGCATGGCGGAGAAGTCATAAGGAACCTTGCAAAGTTTAGTTCTTCAGAAAAGAAGGATGAGCCTTATTACTTCTTGAAGGATTTCACAGCCCCTATGGACGGCGTTGATTTTGCAAGAATTATCGATGCAAAGATAGTAGCCAATCCAAACACCCTCGATACAATAAAGCTATTTGGCTACACGCTCCTTAACAGCCTTAGGGTTATACTTGAAATCTCACCAAGTGAATATCCAAAGCTCTTCGGCACAACTACAGAGAGGGCATTTATCTTTGACCAAGTAAGCACAGGTAGATCCCCAATGGTTGTTGTAAGAGTCGCACCTATAAAGCCAAGGGTAGTTGTTATAAGGGGCATCGAAGATATAGACAAGCTTGCAGTTAAGATTGCACAAGTGGAGAAGATACCGCTCCTTGCTACAAAGCTTACTGTAGATGAGATAAAGGCAAGGCTTGAAAAGATCTGATTTTTATGATAAAAGCAGTTGTCTTTGATCTTGACGGCACTTTGGTTGACTCTGTAGATGCATGGGCTGAGATATGGCACGAATCATTCAAGCTGAACGGAATAGAGGCAAGTAAAAGTGAGATAAAGAGATTTATAGGGCTGCCATTGAAGAGCATACTGGAGGAGTTGGGGATTTCAAAAGAGATGGAGGAAAATATAAGGAAAGCAAGCAAAAGCGTGATAGAGAAATATGTGAACGTGATACAGGCATTTCCAGATTCATTGCCGATTTTAAAGTTTCTGAGCCAAAAAAAGATCAAGATAGGAGTTGCGAGCTCGTCCGAGGATGAATGGATAAGGATTGTTCTAGAACGGCTGGGCATGCTAAAATATGTAAATTCATATGTAAGCGGCTATGATGTTAAAAGGCCGAAGCCTTATCCTGATGTATTTATAGAAATTTTTAAAAGACTAAATGAAGACCCCATCAATGGAATTGTTGTAGGCGATAGAGAAAGTGACACACTGCCTGCGATGGAGATAAGTGCAAAGGGCATACTTATCGATAGAAATGGAGATTACAAAGGCGATCCGAAAGCGGACCATGTAATAAAGAGCCTTTATGAGCTCAAAAGATGGTTTGAATGAATACAAATGATGTTGAGGATTTTGTAAGAGTTAATGGTTTGGAAGCAGAGTTCAAGATTCTCGAGCCAGAGAGCACAAGGACGTCTGAACTTGCTGCAAGGGCTGTGGGCTGCAGCATAGCAGAAATCGCGAAGAGCATCGCGTTTTATTATACAAAAAAAGGAGCAAAGTATGCTACTGTGGTAGTGTTGAGTGGAGACAGGAGAGTAGATGAAGACAAGCTTGCAGAGTTCTTGGAGGCAGATGATGTTAAAAGGATGAGTCCAGAGGAGGTGAGGAAAGAGATAGGCTATACAATAGGAGGAGTGCCCCCATTTCCCCACAAGGAGAATGTAAAGATACTTGCAGACAAGTCCCTATTCAGGTTCAGGCGCGTTTGGAGCGCTGCAGGCGCGCCTAATGCTGTGATGAAAATTTCTCCCGCCATGCTTGTCAGCATACTACATATCGAACTTTGCGATGTATCGGTTAGTTTGTAGCTTAGCCATAAATATAATTTTATAGTTTGAATCAGGAATATTATTATGCTTGTTTCAGAACTAAAAGGAGTTGCGACAAATGAATTCATAGAGTCATGCGTAGAGCGTGGGATAGAAAGGCTCACCCCTCCTCAAGAGCTGGCTATCAAAACAGGCATATTCAAAAAGAACAATATAGTCGTTGCAAGCCCTACAGCAAGTGGCAAGACCCTAATAGCAGAGATGGCTATGGTTAATATAGTGATAAGGGAGCAAAAGAAGGCAGTGTATGTGGCTCCACTCAGGGCTCTTGTGAGCGAAAAATATGAAGAGTTCAAAAACGCTTATCCGTATCTGAAGATTGCAATCTCAATAGGCGACTTGGACTCGCTAGACCCTTGGCTTGAAAGATATGATATTATACTTGTCTCTACTGAAAAACTTGACAGCTTGATAAGGCACGGCGCAGATTGGATCAAGGATGTTGGCTGCTTTGTCTTCGACGAGGTGCATATGCTTGGAGATCCAAGCAGGGGCTCTGTCTTGGAGATTCTTATAACAAAGCTGAGGCGCATGGCGCCCAATGCTCAAATTATAGCCTTGAGCGCAACTATTGGGAATGCAAAGGAAATAGCCGAATGGCTAGGCGCAGGGATTGTTGAAAGCAACTATAGGCCAGTAGAGCTTAGGAAAGGGATTATATTTGACGGTACAGCCTATTACAGGGAAGATGAGGAGAAACTGCTTGGCGAGAGCAAGACGCCTGAGATAAGGATTGTTGAAGATACTTTGGAAAAGGGAAAGCAGCTTATAATATTCTATTCGACAAAAAGGAATGCCGAAGCTGGCGCAGAGAAAATAAGCAAAGTAGTAGAAAGATATATCAAGAATGAAGAGGCGACAGAGCTTAAGAAAATTGCAGAGAGCATTAAGGGTGTTTTGAGCAGGCCTACAAGCCAATGCGAGAAGCTTGCAAAGAATGTAGAGAAAGGTGTTGCATTCCACCACAGCGGCCTTGTGAACGAGCAGAGGAAGATTGTAGAGGATTCGTTTAGGAGCGGAAAGATAAAGGTTGTCTGCTCCACCACAACCCTCTCGCTCGGTATAAACATGCCTGCACATACTGTAGTGGTAAGGGATACAAACAGGTACAGCGAGCTTGAAGGTGGAGAGAAGCTGAGCGTCAATGAAGTTACGCAGCTCTTCGGAAGGGCTGGAAGGCCAAAATATGACAAAGAGGGAAGGGCCTTGCTCATAGCAAAATCAAAAGCTGAGATAATGGACCTTTACATGCGCTATATTGATGCAGGGCTTGAGCCCGTAAATTCAACGCTCGGCATGCTACCAATACTAAGGACGCATATACTTGCATTCATAGCGACAGAATTTTTAAGGAGCAAAGAAGCAATTGCCGATTTCTTCAGCGAAAGCTTCTATGGCTACCAATATGGCAACATCAGGGAGATAGAGGATATAATATCAGAAATCATAAATGAGTTTGTCGATTGGGGATTTGTGGAAAAGAGTGGAAGCCTATACAGAGCCACAAGGATAGGGAAGAGGGTCAGCGAGCTCTATATTGACCCGCTTTCAGCCAAATGGATTGTAGACACGCTGCCGAAGAGAAGGGATGTGATAGCAAACCTCTTTATGATAACAAACAGTATAGAGATGAGGCCATATGTAAGAATAGTTGAAGAGGCTGAAGAAGGGTTCTTCAGGTACAGGGAATTTATAGACACATGGATAGAAGGGGAGATGAATGAATTTGGACTTTATGACCCGCTAAAGGCGCTGAGCACAGCGTATATGCTCAATGATTGGATCAATGAAAAAAGCGAGCAGGAGATTGTTGAAAAATATTCTACTACTCCAGGCGCTTTGCATACAAAACTTACAAATGCAGACTGGCTTGTTTATTCTGCTGCAGAGCTCGCAAAAATTATGCACATACCGAACATTGATCTGCTGGAGCTTAGGCTTAGGCTCAAATACGGCATAAAGGAGGAGCTTATGGATCTTGTAAGGCTCGAGCAAGTAGGAAGAGTAAGGGCGAGGCTTATGTACAACAATGGAATCAAAAGCGTTGCAGACTTGAAAAAAGAGGGAGCTGCAAAAACAGTTGAAAAACTATTTGGGAAGGAGATTGCAGAGAAAATAATGGCGCAAATAAACTAAAGATGTTTGTATTGCCTAACTAAGACGAAATGAAAAGGAATATAAAAGTTAACCTCTATATTAATATAACCGTTTATAACGGCGACCGGTGATATAAATGGGAATTTTCGACAAACTTGGCCAAGCTTTTGGGGCAACAAAAGAGATAAACATAGAGGAGTATATGGGCTCTGCTGAGATGGAGGATGTTGACGTCCTTAATGAGCCTGCAGACATGTACATAAAGCCAGTAGCAGTAGTAAGCGAAGATGATGTAAAGCTCATAGAAGGCGAATTGGACAAGAAGAACATTCTTCTTCTCAATATGGAGGAGATAAACAAGAGGCCCAACACAAGGAACAACATACTCTCGGCGTTGAAGAAATATGTCGAGAAGATAAATGGAGACATAGCGGCAATAGATTCTACAAGAGTAATAGTTACCCCAGCCAAGGTAAAAATAATAAAGAGGAAGAAGGAAAGCAAGTAATTATTTGAATGCAAGCATAAGAGACCTGAGCTCATGCATGTTGGGCTCGGCTCTATTTATTATTTTTCTGAATATTCTTGCAACATGCTTTTTGTCTCTTATGCGCTTATTTTTAATTGCATTTTCAAAAAGCCTGATTAATATCTCTTTCTCCCGCATATACTCTTTTTCTACTTTTTTGCTTTCTTTAAATGCATTCCGCCTAAGCAAAAAAAGGAGTATTGCTACTGCATGAGATATATTGAGTACAGGATAATCCTTGCTTGTGGGTATGTATGCCACAACATCGCAGAGGTCAAGTTCTTCAGAAGTTAAGCCTGTATCATCTCTCCCTATGACAAGGCATACGTTCTTTCCTTTGCAAAGGCCTTCAAGCTCATCTGCATAATAAAACTTCCTTACATTGGGATTTGCTTTTTTGATAAGCCCAGTAGTCCCAATAACTATATCGCAGCCCTTAATAGCATTTTCAAGGCTTTCATATATGCTTGCATTTTCAAGCAATGCATGGGCATGCTTTGAGAACATTATCGCCTTTTTCCCTTTTATGTTGGCCCTCGGCTTCACTATGTGGAGCTTTTCAATCCCAAAGTTCTTTGCAAGCCGGGCTATGTACCCTACATTCATTTGGTACTTTGGGCTCACTATGATGAGCTTCATATTAGATGCACCCAAGCACAGCAATAAGATTCACCAATATGTGCGCAAACAAAGTAGGATAAATTGAATTTGTCTTCTTGAATATGTACCCAGCAACCAACCCGAATATAAATGCTGCAATAATGTCTATGCCAAAGCTCGATCCATAGCCTGCATGCAGAACAGCAAAGAATGCTGCGCTGAGCACAATGCCAAGCCTCTTGACCATAAAGCCCCTGAAGAAGAGCTCCTCATTAAAAGGCCCAACAAGCGTGACAAATAATATAAACCAAAGGGGCATTCCGGTTATTGCATTGCATGCGTTTGTGGATATGTTTACATTGAACGCCTCGCTAGCGATGGTTATCGAAAGCTCGAGTATCAAGACAAGCAAGAAAAGGATTATTGCTATGCCGATTATGCTAAGTAGTCCAAGCTTCTGAATAATGCCCAAGTCGGCAAGCGATTCGCTGAAGCTTTTCCCAGAGCGGGCAAGGTAAGCGAAGGCAAGCGAAGGGAGAAGAAGGGAGAAAAATGATGTTGTAAGAACCTCAGCTGCAGTTATGCTAATAAAAGAATAAGCATAAAGGCCCATCGAGGCGATGAAAAGAAAGAGAAGCAAGTAAAACAAGATATAGGAGACTGCCTTGAAAGTGCTCCCACCTTGGCTTTTCATGCTTCTGACCTTACTCATCTTCTTTTTCTCCGCCACTCAAATCCTTCTCTTTGCTTGATCTTTTCCATTCTGTATAGCCACACTTGCCACATGTATACCTGTCTTCATGCTCGGCCATCCTAGATCCGCACTTCGGGCAGAATTTGCCCGGCTTATAAGGCTTGAATTCCTTTTTGCCTTTTTCCTCTTTTGGCATGCAATCACTCTATTGTTTGTTATTTGGCTTCCTCCTTCTCGCCTTTGCTTTCTTCTTTTGCGCCTTCTGCTGCGGCTGAGCCTGCTGCTGCTTGCTTCTTCTTTTCTCTCTCCGCCCTGAATTTTGGCTCTATCTTCATGGAAGCCTCATCTTTGTAGGAATATACCAATACCTCGCTTTTTGTCATTCCATAAAGCTGGTTTATCTTCGCAACTACAGTAAGCTTCGGGTCAAGGTTTAGCTTCTTTGAGACTTCTTCCTTTATCTTCTCCCTTGAAGGCGTACTAGCAGTGTATATGGCATCGCACATTATCTCTCTTCTCCCAAGAAGCTTATTTTCAAAATCCTTTTTTATTATTATATCTATCTTGTCCATTATGCACCACCTACGATCCTTGATATTGCACGCTGGCCCATGCTTTCTATTACTTCAACTTCAGCCCCTGGCTTTATAGCTTGCCTAAGGTCTTCTGGTATCTGAATTTCATATGTCTCATAGCTTTCCAAATCCATTAGCTGCGCCATGTTGCCTGTTATGGAGACAACTTGTGCGCGCTTCTTTGTTATTACTGGCGCTTCGACATCAGCGCTGCTTGGCTTGAGCAATGTTCTCTTCTGCCCATCAAATATACCTATTGCTGTTATCCTCACCTTTGCAGACCCATGCTTTCCTGGAGCTGATGTTTCTATGTCTACAACCCTGCATGGCACATTATCGATAAGTATAAACCTGCCCTCCTTTACATCCTTGACTGGAATATATATTATCTCGTTAGACATCAAAACCACCAAAAGGCGTATTAATCGTTTTTATTTCTAAAGCTATAAATATATTACCATTTAGAAGAACAAAAAGGAAGCGAAAAATAAAAATCAGTAAATCTGCTCTATGCCCTCTATCCTAAGTGGCGCTACACTCTCTTTAGGCTTTGTTCCAAACTTGGCCTTTACTCCTGTTATCACTGACATTACTCTTATTTGGTCGTTGAATTCTGGAAGCATTCTTGCGCCAAAGATTACATTGGCGTTTGGAGAAAGACCTTCTGTAACACCTTCGCCTATCCTCGTTGCCTCGCTTATTGTAAGGTTGCTGCCCCCTGCGACGTGTATAAGTGCACCTTTAGCGCCTTCTATCTCAACGTCCAGGAGAGGATGCTGCAATGTTGAGGATATCGCCTTTTCTACCCTGTCTGGGCCGGAGCCGTATCCAATGTTTATCACGGCCATGCCTGTATTCATTACTACATTCCTAAGGTCTGCAAAGTCTAGGTTTATCAAGCTTGGCAAAGTTATTGTGTCTGCTATTCCTTTGACAGCATTGCCTGTTATGTTGTCAACAAGGGCGAATGCCCTTTCTATAGGCAAATTAGGCACATATGAAAGGAGCCTGTCATTCTCAATTACTATTGCAGTGTCTACCTCTTTTGTTAGTTGCTCTATGCCCCATTCTGCTTTCTGCCTTCTGCTTCTTTCTAAGGCAAATGGATATGTAACCGCTGCTATAACCGTGGCGCCCTGCTCCTTTGCAATTCTTGCAACAATAGGCGATGCCCCTGTGCCTGTTCCTCCGCCCATTCCTGCAGCTATAAAGACAAGGTCGTAGCCTTCAAGCGCCTTCTCTATCTCTGCCCTGCTTGAATCGGCGCATTTGGCTGCGATCTCAGGAAAGCCTCCTGCTCCAAGGCCGTTTGTTATCTCCTTTCCGATAAGCAGCTTCTTATGCGCATTTATTATGTTTAGATGCGCCAAATCTGTATTTATTGCTATAGTGTCGGCACTCTTGATGCCGCTTGTATAAAGTCTATTTACAAGATTGCTCCCTTGGCCACCAACTCCTACAACAGCGATCCTCGGAGTAAACAAGTCGTAGTCTTCAACCATTTTTTCACCTTCACAAATATAAAACAATAAAAGAAATTATATCATCTCAAGGTCGCTGTAGCTCTCCTTTTTCTCATCCATCGCCTTTCCGAGTATGCTTGCTCCCTTTACTCCTGTGACTATTGCAACTATCTCTATCTGCCCTTCATATCCTGGTATGATCCTAGCGCCCCACTTTACATTGGCCTTTGGATCCATGCGCTCTGTTATGAGCTCTCCAGCTTTTATTGCATCGCCAAGGGTCAAGTCAGATGCACCAGATATGTGTATCAATGCACCTTTTGCATTCTCGAAGTCTACGTCAAGAAGCTTGTTCTTAAGCACAGCCTCAGCCGCAGCCATTACTTTGTCGTTCCCTTTTCCTGTTCCTACTGAAATGAATCCTACATCTCCGCTTCCCATTATTGCCCTCACATCTGCAAAGTCTATGTTTATCAAGCTTGGCTGTGTTATGGTCCATACCAATCCGCCAATCGCCTTTGCAAGGATATCATCTGCCATTGCAAAAGCCTCTGGCATTGGCAGGTTAGGCACAAGCTTCACAAGCCTGTTGTTGTCGAGTATTATCACACTGTCAGCATATTTCCTTAGCCTCTGTATACCTTCCTCTGCCTTTAGTTTTCTTACCCTTTCCAAGTCGAAAGGATATGTTACCATTGCAACAACTATGGCGCCCTGCTCCTTTGCGATTTGCGCTACTACAGGTATTGCTCCTGTGCCTGTTCCACCGCCCATTCCCGCGCACAGGAAAACAAGCTGAGCCCCTGCAACTGCATCTTCTATTGCCTGCCTATCTACTTCTGCTGCTTTTGCGCCTACATTAGGGTCTCCTCCTGCGCCAAGGCCTCTTGTTATGCTTCTCCCAATAAGTATCTTTTTGATCCTGTCATCAATTATCTTGAAGTGCTGCGCGTCAGTGTTTATTGCAACAAGCTCTGTACCTTTTACGCCGACTTTAAGGAGTCGGTTTACAGTGTTGTTTCCTGCTCCACCAACACCGATTGTAACAATCTTTATCTGAGGAGTCGCTCCAAGATCTTGCTCATTACCACTCTTACCCAAAAATTCATTCGCAAAGTCTACCATACCGATCGCCTTGATATTAGATTTATAATATAAATTTAAAAACCTTTTGTAGAAAAAATGAATAGTGGAAATACTATTTTGGAATTGCATGTTATAGAGAAAAACCATGCAGATTTTTTTGCTCCTTTGTTTTTCGACGACAAGCAACTCTGTATCTTTTCTTTTCTGCTTTTTGCCAGCTTAAACTGCATTGTTGCTGCCTTCAAAACTTTTGCAATATTAACATCTTTAGACCTTTTCGCTATTTTCTGATTTTTAAAAATACATTTTACTTTAATATATAAAAAAGCAAGAAAGTCAAAAAACAAGGATAAAAAGAAAAAATTTATACTAAGATAAAAAAAGCAAAAAATACAGTTAGGCCTGCTCCTCAAGCTTCTTTTTCTTCTGCATCTTGAACATCTCGATTATCTCCTTAGTTGTTGTTGCATCTTCTGGGCCTTTGTCGCTTCTTATTCCCCCTACAATTCTTGGGAACCTCAATGCATATCCCGATTCTTCGCCCTCCTTGCCGCACGTATGGGTAGGGGATCTCGTGATTTCATCAGCTTTGACAGTGACTACATACCTTGGCTCTACCCAAAAATCCGGCTCTATTTCCGATACAACCCTTGCAGGCTTGTTTTTTACCTTTATCTTCTCAAGCACCCCCCTGAATTCTTTCATCTGCTCCTCTGTAAAGCCTGTGCCTATCTTTGTTACAGTCTCAAAAACGTCTTTCTTTTCATTGTAGACTCCGCACAAAAGTCCGCCGAATCCGAATTCGGCCCTTATGCCCTTCCCGAGGTAGTAGCCAAGTATCACCACATCCACTGTGTCTGAGAGCTCACCTTTGTAGCTCCTTTTCATCTTTATCCAGCTGAACTTCCTTGCTCCTGCTATATATCTCGAGTTTAGCTCCTTAGCCACTATGCCTTCAAGGCCCTTTTCTATTGCTTCTTCGAAATATTTCTCGAGCTCCTTTGGGGAAGTCACTACAATCTTATCTGCAAGCAGTATTGTCCCTTTATTTTTCACTATTTTTTCGAGCTTGCTTCTCCTTTCATGGTATGGCTTGTCTAAGTATCCTTCCCCGTTTAGGTAAAGAAGGTCAAATGCAAAGAGATGGAGAGGAAGCTCTTGGCTCATTTCTTCAACACCATGTTTCCTCTTCCTCTGGATTGTTTCCTGGAAAGGATGAAATTCGCCAGTCACTTCATTGTATGCTATTGCTTCCCCCTCTATTATCGCATTTTCGGCTTCTATCTCCTCAAGCGCAGCCTTTGCTATCTCAGGGAACATTGGAGTAAGCCTCTCGAGCCTCCTCGAGAATATCTCCACTTTCTTCGCCTTTCTGTCCACATGCACCTGCGCCCTGAGCCCATCGTATTTGCTTTCTACAGCGCACTTGCCATGCATTTTTTCCAAGATCTCCTCAGCAGTTGGAAGCCTCTCTGCAAGTGCAGGCCTTATTGGGCTAAAGAGCTCAACCTTGAAGTTTTCTATGCCTTTTATGCCTTCTCTAGAAAGGACATCTGCAACCTTCCCTAGATCGCTGCATATATTATAGGCATTCTCCAACTGCTCCTTGAATTTCCTCTCGCCTGTGACAAGCTTGGAAAGAGCTTCAAGTATGGTTGCGTCGCCTACCCCAAGCCTTAATGTGCCTAATGAGAACCTTACAATGTATCTTGCTTCCAGAGGCGATGATGCTGCAAGCAGCTCTGCCAGCATCTTTATCTTTGCTTCCTGGCTCCCCTCCCCGCTTGTGGTAGCTATCTTGCGCATTACATCGAAAACTTCGCCAAGCTCAAACTTCTTTTGGCTCAGCCTTTTGAGCTTTGTTTTTGATATTAGGTATTCTGCTGCCTCACCTAGGTCGCCCCTTTTCTTGAACTCTTTCTCCACCTCTTCCTTCGAGAAGCCCGTAGCAGTTGAGATTGAAGCCTCTACAAGCTTTTCAGCCATTCCTATCTCGATGCCTTCGAACGGCGGGGCGAGTATGCCTTGTATCATGTAGACAAGCTTCTTCAGCTCTTCTTTCTTCGCCTTTTTGAAGAGCTCTGTAAGTATGTCTATCATCTCAAGCCTTGAGGATACAGATTCAAGCTTCTCGTAATATTTTGCTACATCTTCAAACAGCATTTTCCCACATTTTTCTATGCGAAGAGAGAATATTTATAGGCTTTTCTAGAAAAAGATACCTCTTAAAATCTTTTCCAAAAAAGCATTTGGGTTCTTATAGCTTTGCAAAGCGTATAGGATTTGGTGGTTTTATGAAAAGTTTTGCATGCAGAGATATAGGCATGGACTGCGACTTTGTAGCAAAGGCAAGGACAGAAGAGGCATTGCTGAAGAAGATCGCTGAGCACGCCAAAAAGGCGCACAACATGGAGAATATAGATGAGGCCACAATGGCGAAGATTAAGGCAGCGATAAAGGATGTCTGATGCTCAACCTTTCCCTTTGTTTTCTTTTTTTCTTTCTTCCTATCAACCTTTGAATCTTTTGTGATGCTTCAATGATTGAGATAGAAGGGCTGAAACTAGAGGAAAGCGATTTTGTATACAAGCCTGCTGAAGACTCTTTTTTGGCTATTAATGCGATAAAAAAGGCCCTAGGCAAAAAAACAGGAATGGAGATATTGGACATGGGCACAGGCACAGGAATACTCGGATTGTACGCAGCAAAGCTCTGCAATGCAAAAAGGCTGATATTGGCAGATATTAGTAAAAGTGCATGCAAACTCGCAAAAAAGAACTATGAGGCAAACAAAGATAAGATTGGCTCTACGAAAGTAGCGGTAGTAAAGAGCAACTTATTTGATAAGATAGATGGAAAATTTGACCTCATAATATTTAATGCACCATACCTGCCTGAGGTTGATTTTTTTGGATTAGGCAGAGCATGGAGTGGCGGAAGGAGGGGAATAGAGATTTCTGTAAAGTTCTTGAAAGAGGTAGAAGGTCATCTGAAGAGAGGAGGAAGAATAATATTGATTGCGAGCTCACTAAGCGACTTTGAGGGCTTGAAGAAAGAGATAGAAGAGCTTGGCTATGCTGTGGAGGAAATGCTAAAGGAGCACTATTTCTTTGAAGACATAATGGCGCTTATACTGGCGAGGGCAAGGGTAAAGGAATAAAAAGCTCATCTTTGATAAAATATCATGCCAGATGACCCTTTTTACAACAGCAGGAAGGCCCTTGTAGACTATATTATTTCATCTGGCAAACTAAAGACGAAGAAGATAATAGAGGCATTTTTAAACGTGCCCAGGCACCTTTTTGTCACGAGTGAACATATAAATGAGGCTTATTTTGATGAGCCTTTGCCAATAATAGAAGGCACTACAATACCGCAGCCTTCAGTAGTGGCTGAGATGATGGAGGCCTTGCAGCCGGACGAAGGTCACAAAATACTTGAAATAGGTACAGGAAGCGGATGGGCCACTGCACTCCTAAGCTACTGCATTGGAGAAGATGGAATTGTGATCTCGTTAGAGGGAAATATGTTTGTGGCTGGATTCGCAAAGAAGAACCTCGAGAAAATTGGTATAAATAATGTGGAGGTTATAATAGCTGATGGTAGCCCAGGCTATGAAAGAAGGTCGCCATATGATAGGATAATTTACGGAGTTGCAATGCCTGAAATGCCCCTTAGTGTGCTGAACCAGCTCAAAATTAAAGGCATAGCTGTGGCTCCTATCGGCTCACTTGACATGCAGAGGCTTACCAAATTTGTGAGAGTAAAGGAGGATAAATTTGAGAAAAAGGAGCTCAGCGATGTTGTCTTTGCGCCCGCATATGGCAAGCTCGGCTTCCATTTTGTATGAATAAACTTTTTTTCAAATATAGAAAATAGAGAAATTGGAAAGGTCTTTTAATTATAAATGGAAAATAAGTACATGCGCAGGCTCACATATCTCCCATTGCATGGAGGGAAGGCACCACGATGGCTCTTCTCCAGAATGATAAAGCTCGGCGAGAAGATATGCTACGCAATACTTGATGAATATGGTGCTGATGAGCTTCTTTCCAGGCTTGCTGATCCAAATTGGTTTCAAGCGCTTGCGTGCGCGTTGGGCTATGATTGGCACAGCAGTGGCACAACTACAGTTACAATGGGTGCTCTTAAAGAAGCTCTGAAAGAAAGCAGCGAAATTGCTATAGCAGGCGGCAAGGGCAAGGCTGGCACAAATACGCCGAACGAGATATATGAATTGGCAGACAGGCTTTCAATAAGCAGTGCAGAGAAGTTTGTAGAATACAGCAGGCTCTCGGCAAAGGTAGACGGGAGCATGGTCTATGACAATATATCGATTTACCACCATTCTTTTGTTTTTACAAAAACAGGCAAATGGGGAGTTGTGCAGCAAGCAATGGAAAACAAAGGGAGCATGGCGATAAGGTTTCAATGGAACTCTGACTTTATAGATGAAAAAGACTTTGCAAATGAGCCCCATTCAGGGGTAGGCGCAGAAAAAAGCAGGAATAGCATGGATCTTACTTATTCAAAAAACAATTGGGCGAGGCACGGGCTTGTCGAAGCTTTGCATGAGCTTGAAGAAGGAAATGCACTTGTATATCCTGAAAGGCACAGCATAATAATGAGGCTTGACATAGGCAAGGCAGGAATAGAGGCGCTTAGAAGGGCCGCAGAGATAAACCCAAAAGATTACAAAGAGCTCCTGCTCCTAAAAGGAATTGGAAGGAGCGCGATAAGGTCGCTAGCGATAACTGCAAGCCTCATATATGAAAAAGAGCTTGCAATGAGGGATCCTGCAATGTATGCATACAATGTTGGAGGAAAGGACGGAGTACCATTTAGGATAAGCAAGCCGCATTATGATTCCCTCATTGAGAGCATGGACTATCTGCTCGACAAGGCGAACCTCGATGGGGAGGAGAAAAGAAAGGCTTTGAAGAGGCTAGGGTCGATGCTTGCTGAAAGACAAAAGATTTTAAATGTAGAATCAGATGATAGATAAGAGAGCATGAAAAAAGAGCAAAAGGCAAAAGTGCAAAAGGCAAAAGTAAGCGTTGTAATACCAACAATACATGAGGAAGGGGTATTTGGGATAATAGATAAGCTGAGGGAGAAGCTGCCAGATGTAGAGATAATTATAGTGGATAAAAGCGATGAAGAGTATGAAAAAAGGCTGATGGAAAAGAATGTAACTGTAATAAGGCAGCATGACCGAGGGGTTGAAAAAGCTATATTCCTAGGCTTGAAGCATGCTCATGGAGATATACTTGCAAGCATAGACGGGGATGGCACGCATGATGTTGAAGGTATATTCAAAGGGATAAAAATTATAGAAGAAGGCAAAGCAGACCTAGTCCTGGGGAATAGGCTTGGGCATATAAAAGAAGGGGCGATGAACCCATACTTGCAGTTTGGCAATATGGTCATTTCTACAACATTCAACAAGCTTTACAACACAAACATACATGACTTCCTTGTAGGGCTATTTGTAATGAGCAGAAAGGCGTATGAAGAGGTAAAGCATGTCGAGCCGTATAGGGCAGGGCATGCTGGCGTGTTTGCAATTGAGCTGGCAAAGAGAGGGTATAAAATAGCTGAGGTTCCTATAAATTATTACCCAAGAAAAGAGGGGACATCTAAGCTCACAAGATCAAAATTCTTATATGGTGTTAATGTGGTTGGGCAGATGATAAGGCTTGCAAGGGACTATAGCCCATTACTTGTATTTGGGGGCGTAGGCACCATCTTTGTGATTGCAGGTTTGGCACTTGGTCTTTATATAATATACAACTTCCTCAGCACAGGAGAATTCACCTTAATAGGAAGGTCGCTTATAGCGTTTATGCTCTTTATAACAGGAGTGCTTTCAATCATAGCAGGATTTATAATAGACCTGCTCATAGAGATAGAGAGAAGGTTGGAAAGAATTGAAAAAGAAAAGAAATAAAAGCAAGATAGTCAGAGCTTGCCTATGTCTTTTGTTGTATCCACCACTAGCATAGGCTTTCCTGGCTCCCAGTTTGCTGGTA
>JBAMLI010000057.1:0-1025 GCA_039793645.1 archaeon | reverse complement strand
GTTTGGAGTAAATAGGATCCAAAAACAAAAACGAGGAGGCATAAAATGGAAAAAGAAGGTGGTAAATTAAGTTTTAAAGGTCAACCTATCTATGTTGGTATTGATGTGAGTAAGAAAAGCTGGCAGGTAAGCATACACACTGAGCAGTTTGAACACAAGACATTTTCAGCACCACCTGATGTTGAGGTGTTGAAGAATTATTTGCATCGGAATTTTCCTCAAGCAGATTATCAGTGTGTATACGAAGCAGGTTTTACCGGGTACTGGATATATGAGAAATTCCAAAAGTGTGGTATAAATTGTTTAGTAGTCAACTCTGCAGATGTACCCACGAAAGGAAAAGAGAAAGTGACCAAGAATGATCCTACAGATGCCCGCAAGCTTGCCCGAGCTATCAGGTCTGGAGACATACAGGGTATTTACATACCTTCCAAGCAAGCACAACAGGATCGGAGTCTTGTGAGGACAAGACAAGCATTGGTTCGAAAACAGAGACGGGTTAAGAATCAGATAAAATCGTTTTTATATTTTTATGGTATACCGGTTGATAATGACATAGGGGAGCGATACTGGTCTCGGAGGTTTATAAATTGGTTAGAACAGATACAGATGGAATATGCGAGTGGCGACGCTGCATTGAAGCTATTGCTTGAGGAACTGCATCACATAAGGGAGATGATATTAAGGGTTACCCGGCAGATACGGGAATTATCGCGTAGTGATAGATATCGTGAAGATGTAAAGAATCTAATAACGATACCTGGTATAAGCACCTTAACAGCGATGGTAATATTAACTGAGCTTGTAGACATAAATCGGTTCAAGAGGCCGGACGATTTAAGAAGTTACGTAGGGCTGATACCCGGGGAGCACTCCAGTGGGGACAAGAAGGTAATTACAGATATAACAATGCGGCATAACAGTATGTTACGATGGGTGCTTATAGAGAGTGCATGGGTAGCAGTGCGAAAGGACCCGGCATTGGCGATGTCATTTAACAAGCTGAGCAGTCGTATGCCAAAGAA
>JBAMLI010000056.1:0-1027 GCA_039793645.1 archaeon | reverse complement strand
GTTTTAATTTTCATTCCTCATCACCATCCCTGTTCTCAATTTTTACCATGTATCCCTCTGAATCCATATCCTCATTGAACTCCTTTTTTAGCCCCTTCTGATTAATGAGAAATGTCCCCAGATCAGAAATGTAGAGGAGGTCATATTTAGAGGAATTGAAGCTCCTCCAAAGTGATTTGATATTTTTCTCAAGAAGTATCAGTATTGCGTCGTCTGTAATCCCTAGTAATATGTTTGATGGATCATCAAGAAATTTGTTTAGGTTTTTCAGGTCTCTTATCTCAAGATCTGAAAGTGTAATTATTACCTCGTTTCTTTCCTCATCCATATCAAATTTGATCCTCATAACATCACTTCATCAGATTGAAAACATTCTCAGATTTCCTTTTGATATACGTTTTGATGAGTGTATAGTATGTCCCTATCAGAATCAGTATCGTTGCCCCAAGTATCTTTGCCCCCCACTCAAGATACTGTGATAACGTATATATGGGCTTTTCAGTGTATTGTGCTTTATAGTAATTTGCCATCGTTGTATGCAGGATAGGGATCATGTGGTAGTTCCATATCTGCACCCCCTTGCTCGATTGGAGAACTATTGAAACATTTACCATGTTGAAACTCATATTCACGGAATAGGACGTGGTAAAGGAAAAGGATCCAGAATGGAGCAGGAGGCCATTCACATATATTGTGTATGTTGTTAAATTCCCAGGACCCACATCTGAAAAGAACCTGAAGGTCCAATAGGGGTACATGAAAAAGCCTGACCCGTTCTCAGGTATTGTGAGCATCTGGGGTTGCCCTGGAAACTGAGAGGTAATCTCAACATAATATATCGTTTCGTTTGAGTTAGGCGTTGATATATTGTTCTGTGCGCTTAAAAAATAGGCTATATTTCTCTCTTTCAGTTCATTAGGAGTATATGCATGACCGAGGGGGAAAACTTGCATTATAAGAATTGTATTAATCGCTATTATAATTATAAAAAATATTTTAATCGATTTATTAAGCATACACTACCCCC
>JBAMLI010000055.1:0-1032 GCA_039793645.1 archaeon | reverse complement strand
GAACATGACCTGAATGATTACATCCTTTACTATCTGAATCAGGTATGGAGCCAGACAAGGGGAGATAAAGACCCGAGGTGGTTCTGCATTAACCCCGACAGCCCATCCATTGCAAGAGCAACACCAAGATCATGGACAAGGCTATCAAAACTGCTTGACATAGGTCTGGATTACAAAGAGGACATTCTCGGTTCCCTCGGCATGATACCGGGCACTGGCTTCTACAAATGGTATGAAGAGGCAAAGGAAGTTGTGACAAAGAACAGAGAATTTATGAGCGAGAAAAGTTATTTTGACTATCAATGGTGAAAGGAGGTGATAAAGAATGTTGGGTGAAATAGCCATAATTGAGGGGGGTCAGAGAAAAGTCATAAATACAAAGCTTGACTACAACAAATACCGAAGCGTAATCATTGACGGAATAACCAGTGACATAAGGAAGGCGTACCAGTATATCAAGGAGCACTTCATTCTACCAGACCAGAAAGAGGTAGAGATCAGAACGGATTCGCCTGAAGTGCCTACAATTAAACTTGAGACAAACATAGAACCTGCACTTCTGGTATCCGGGGATGAGATCAAGATAAACGAGAACCTGTTCAAGAAATACCCGAACTTCAGAAACATAATGTTCGCATCAACAAGGATAATAACGGATTTTGATGACTATGACAATTACATGATGTTCCTGAAAATGCCAGAGTACGTAAATCTCCTAATTATTGCAGCAGCCGATGATATGCTGACAGATGCAATTATCAGGGCAGAAAAGAAGTTAATGGATCGTGAAATAACTAATCTTGACAGTGAACAGCAGAGCCTCTACAGGGAAGTATTCCAGTTACTTGAAGAGCTAAGGATGCAGTCAAAATTGCCCAGAAACATGCAGACAGGAGTGGATTTAAGCAAGTTCCCAACCCTCAGATCAAAAGGACTGGAAGGCACAGTATATCCGTGCTGGTAAGCATGATCCCGCCAAAATTTCCTATCGATGAAGAGGAATACGAGGAAATCAGAGAGGAAATAAGGGAG
>JBAMLI010000054.1:0-1033 GCA_039793645.1 archaeon | reverse complement strand
TAAATAACACAACTATCAAAATCAGAACCTTCAACTAACTTAAATAATTAATAATTGGCTTAATCCAACAAATAGACTATTTTGCACCACGTTCAAAATATGATATCCTTAATATGTTGTTTCCCACATTTTCTTTGCAAGCCTGCCGCTATACATCATCTTTTCAAGATCCTTCTTTGCATTTTCTTTCTTTTTTCTGTGCTCCTCTAGGAACTTCGCAAGTTTCTCAGCTGTAATCTCTTTCAGCTCGCCTGTAAGCAACTTGCCCGACTTATATGCGTGCCTTATCTCTTCCAGCCTTTCGTCGTTCTCTTCTAAGAAATAAGCAAGCCACTGGAAAGACACATCTATGTCAGGGTTTCCTCCCAGCTTCCTTTGCAACTCTACAGTAGCCTGTCCCCCAGAAAAAGCATATCTCATGACCTTTCTCTTAACAGTATCTTCATCGTCATCAAGAAGAATGGCTGAGTTTGGATCGCTTGAACTCATCTTTCCTTCCACTCCAGTTAGTGGAGGAAGCATTTTAAGATGAACTGCTGCGGCTTTGTAGTAGCCCAGGCTTTCTGCAATATCCCTTTGCGCTCTCCAATATGGATCCTGGTCTATCGCTGCAGGTATTAAGCATGGGGCTTTTTCAAACATTGTCGGGACTATCTCTATGGAAGGGAAATGGATCATCCCTATGTTGGTCTCATTGTTAAAGCCGAAAATTGCCTTTACTGTAGAGAAGTTTACCTTTTTTGCAACTTTCATCACTAACTTATACATGTTCTTTATATATTCGCTGTCCATGAATATGAAGGTCTTGTCAGGATTAAAACCTACTGCAGCTATGTCAAGCATATTGTCATAGGCTATTTCCTTTATCTCGTCAATCTCTTTGTCCTTGAGATAATATTTTTCATCATCTGTGATCTGTATGTAGAGGTTTACATTAAATTTATCCTGAAGCCATTTTGTGAAATGGAAAGGCAATATGTGGCCTATGTGCATCTTTCCTGACGGGCCCCTCCCAGTATACAAGAAGAACCCA
>JBAMLI010000053.1:0-1033 GCA_039793645.1 archaeon | reverse complement strand
AAAGATTTCAAGGAAAATAAACGAGAAAATTAAGTTTTACAGGAGTGTGAGATGATGGAAACCGCTGTAAGAGAGCAGAATGTTGCAATGCAGGAAAATGAAGAAAAGGAAGTACCTCTAGAGGAGAGGATCCAGAACATAGAGGTACAGATCGCAAATCTGAATAAAAAGACCATATGGGAAAGGATCAAGGAACTTATTGTTGGCTACATAATTGCGATAGTTATGTTTGCAATCTCCTGGTACCTCGTGGGTCCATGGGCTATACTGATTGCAGTTATCCTTGTGCCTGTCTCATTCTTCTATACAAAATACATATTCAAGCCACCCTTTACTCCTATATTTGTCGTCGGTCACAGGGATCCAGATAAGCCAGAAAGCATGGTGATTATAGATGCCTGGGGCATTCCAGACGAGATCATGGATGAGATAGACCTTACAGGTGTCTCAACACCCATCAGCACGCCCTGGGGTGTTGGATACCTTGCAGAAGGAATCAAGTTCGATGAAAATGGAAAAGTCTCCAGCATAGTCTTTGCATGGCCACATAACAATGAACTGAACTTCCTAACAAAACATTCAATATTTCACTATGTCAGGCAGGAAAATTATCTCCTTGCAAAGGCGTACAACTTCACAAAAATGCTCCTTCACGGTATGGCCCTGAGGATAGGGTTTGAGTATGCTTCATTCATTGCAAAATACATCGGAGATGAGAAAATTGCAAAGGGTCTGAAAGGGATAGAGGACGAGAAGCAACTGGCTACTCATATTGAAGAGGTAGACCAGCAGTTAAGGGAACTAAGGAGAAAGTATGGTTTTGAGGAGGTAATCGATAAGGATGAGGCGAACCTTGTTCCAGAGGGATGAGGTAGTGTGGTATGAAGAGAAGAGAAAGGGAAAGGAAGGAAATGGAACTTGAAGATGAGGAAAGAATGAGGAAAATGATGCAGATTGTGAGGGAGGTATTGGGATATGGCCAAAAAGAATAGAAGATGGATCCAGAGGGCAATCAGGCATCCAGGATCGTTGA
>JBAMLI010000052.1:0-1034 GCA_039793645.1 archaeon | reverse complement strand
ATACAGACATCCCTTGGAACACTGCAGGCGAACGTCTCAGCAATAAAGACAACATCAGCAGCAACATCATCTTCCGTGGCGAGCACGCTCGGCTGGGAGCTTGGTGTTCTCATACTAGTGATCATCACCCTAGTGCTGGTACTCATAGTGATGATGCAGGTAAACAGGATATCAAAGCAGTTCAAATCACAGGGAGAGAAGAAGACACCAGAGGAAAAGAAGGAGGGCCAGTAAAAACCCTCTAAAATTTTTTATTTTTATTTTTGAAAAATATGTTTTTTGATGTTGTTTGATTCCATTACATTAACAATATGATCTTGAAATTAAAGCTTGTATATATCACATCCTAGTCCTTTTATATATATTAGGTAAAATTTACAGATGCAGGGCATTTCTTGCGATTCTTAAGATTTGTATGTGCTTTAGACCATTCTGAAAAATGAAGCTTAGCACACATATACCAATTATAGAAAGGTCAGGAGTATGAGGGAAGCAGTAAATCTCTGGCTTTTATGGAGGAGATGCGTGGACTTACCACAATAAAAAATTTATTACTAAATTTGCTACAAATAAACAATGTTCAGAACCATTAAACTGAAGCTTCCATATGACAAAAAGCTCATTGAAATGTCAAAGAGGATCAAGGAATTTACACAGATATTTCTTGACTATGGTTCTGAGAATAAAACATTCAATAAAATCAATAAAGGTACATACAGAAAGGTGAGGGAGAGGATACCCACGCCTCCATAAGCACCTGTACATACGGCAAGGGATACTGCATCTGAAGCCCTAAAGGCAACAGAGCTCAAGAAGAAAATAAAGAGTAAATCCCTGAAAATAGGATATGATAACAGGATATTCAAATTCTATCCTGACTCACATACTATATCCCTCACCACAGTACAGGGCAGACTGGTATATCCAGTGGCACATTCACCCTTGATCGAGAAATACAGGGGTGAATACACAAATGCCCAGCTGGTAATAGATGAAAAAGGTAAAAGAATATTCATAATGGTTCAGGTAAAGAT
>JBAMLI010000051.1:0-1054 GCA_039793645.1 archaeon | reverse complement strand
GTATCATAAGAAGCCTAATCCTAAGGAGCTAAAAGAATAATGTTTAACAAAGTGAGTGGGAAATCCCTGCTCTTTAGAGTGGGATGAGAGCGAACCGCTGCTACGGCTATTGCATTCATGTATCGAAAGGCATATAAGTGTATTTTAGTAAAAATCACGGAACAAGGGAATGTAATGGAAGTGACAAGAGCTTATAAATACAGAATCTATCCTGATGCCAAAAGGCAAAGAGAGATAGACGAAAGGCAGGGGCTTTCAGAACGCATATACCACTGCAACGCACGCGGCTTGACAGTAGACAGAGACGAGAACGCAAAGGCAATACTCAAAAGAGCGAAACTTTTAGAAAAAGTTTCATCAAAAGCTACCCTCGGGCAGAGGGGAAGTTACGCTCAGGGGGAGAGTGTAAGACCTCAATATGAGGCGGTTCTCGAAGAACTGAGAACCGATAAAAATACATCCTTTGCACGAAGTGGTGAGCGCATGAATGCAAAGGAAGCCCACACCATTTATGAGTGGGTGGATGTCACAGGTATGGGTGAGAAAGATGCCAACAGATAAGGTTTTGAGCGAAGATAAAGTAGCATTAAAAAATGCACAGAGGTCAAACTTGGAGGAACTCCTCATGAAAGCATACGAAAACCCAGAAAAATATGCAAACGAAGCTTTGCTTGCAGTGCTTGAAGAAATAATAATCAAAGCAAAAAGACTTGCTGAAAGCGACTTGCCCAGCGAAGAAGTATTCTATAAAATAGAGACATTAGCAGAAGCTTTTGCCAATTTCTATAAAGAGATTAAGCCATATTTGAGCAAAGAGACGATAGAAAAGGCGATTAAAGAAGCTGAAAGTCTAGGTAGCTTTGCGAGAGAAAAGAAATTCTAGCATCTTAAGATCAAACACCTAAAAAGTCACACAATAGCCCTTTTTGTTAAAAGTATGGACCAGAGAATAGTGAAAATTTCCGAACAAGGATAAAGAAATGTATTTAAATGTTTCGTATTTAAATGTTTCGAACAAGGATAAAGAAATGTATTTAAATGAGAAAAATATTTA
>JBAMLI010000050.1:4826-8614 GCA_039793645.1 archaeon | reverse complement strand
TTTCACTCAATCTATCCGATGTGGAGAAAAAATGCATACTGGATGCACTTTCAGGCACACTGGACTACCGTGCCGTTTCTTCAGCCATACTCCCGATAGTAATATTTTTCAAAAACAGGGAATTCAGGCAAAAATCCTCGATCAAGATGAACATAAATGGGAATGAACAAATAATAAGCAGGAGCCTGTCGGATAAATTTTATTTCCCCGGCGATTCCGTCATAGTTGAATATAATAGCATACTTAATATGGTCCTTGCAGTAAAGTTTTATGGCAGGAAAGTTGATGACTACTATCACCCGCAGGTGTTAAACGACTATATATTTCTTAAGGTTGATGAATATGAAAGGCTTGGTTATCAGTTCATACCACTTTCCGGCGGTACCCCTGTTATTCCGGGAAACCTGAAATCCGTGAAATATTACTATTTCAAGGAGGAAAAGGTGGAGGTGGATGACTTCGGTTCCCCGAAGAAGTACAGAATGGAGAGGTTTCAGAATGTTTTCGATGCTTTTCTCAATGACACTGAAAAGTACATGGAGGGATCAAGATACATCGAGGAACTTGCATACAGGTTCAAGAGTGTCTACAGGAACAACAATGATCGTTTTGATCTTTTCGATCTGTTCAGGTTACTGAATCTCAGTAAATATCCATATCTGAGGTACATGGTAAATTTCATCAGAAACCATTACGAGACCAAAGATTATTCCTTCCATTTTGATAATTTTGTGTATTACTTTGATACATATTCCAAGAAGGGAGATGCGCTCGACTCAAAATATAGATATAATGGTTCTTCAGGATTACTAATGTTGAACACGGGCTTCTACACCCATTCGATCAGGCTCAGGGACTTAAAGTACATCAGTCCAAGTAAAAGCGTTGAACTGAAGAACGAGGAAAAGGTATATTACGTCGATTCTTCTGAATATGTTTTGCTCAAGGATTTTGTAGGTGACGATATAAAAGATATAAAACTTATAAAGACTAATGGAGACGTTATACAAAATAACAGGGAGCGCATAGATATGGGCATGCCATTCTCTGCACTGAAGGACATCGCAATGAAAGAAGATTTTATGAAATATGCACTGGTATTGGTGAATGGGCAGATCATGAAGGAGAAGATAGTGGATGGAATGAAAACGGTTTCCGGGAAGGATCTGACACCCAACCCCATAGCTTTCATGAACAATCCGAAGAGATATGCCCTTGTAACGCCCCTGGCATGGTATTTCTTATCGGGTGGTGTAGTCCCGGACGTTATTTTTGATGCGAGACTTTTAATTGAAGGAATTAAGATGGGGGTGAGATGTTGCTGACAAATGCGCTTATAGCGGGTCTATATTCAGGAAATGAATCGCAGATTAAGGTGATAGCGAGGGAGCTCTTCCAGAACGCCGTGGACGCCCTTGTCCCTATGTTTCGTAAAAAGAAAAATAAATTCAAGGGCAGGGTGAATATCTGGGTAACAAAATACGGCATCTTGGTGATGGACAACGGTATAGGCATGGACAGGAATACCCTCAGGGAGGCCTACGGCACGCTCGGCACCTCTATGAAAGAGGATATAGTGTCCGCGGGCTTCTACGGCATCGGGGGCAAGAGCGTCATGGCCTCAACCACCAAGATATATATAATAAGCTTTCACGACAATCACAGGAACGGGAGCATTCTAAGCCTTGCCAAAGGATCGAAAAGGTATGTTTACGACATCCACGATTTCCCCAACAGGAGGTCCTTCCGCGGTACCATAATCTTTTTCAGGAACAGCCAGCTATCCTTTCCCCTTCCGGACCCGGCCCTGTACAACAGTCCGTGGGCCCCGGGGAAGCTAAGGGTAGAGTACGCTTACGAAAAGTTTCTCCAGGAGATCACGTTTCTTGCCAGGTACTATTCCTTCTATGCATATGTCAACGGCTGGGATGTTGAGATCAGGGTGAATGGGAGACCCATATCCTTGCCGAGGGAAATAATTTCAAGGGAATTTCATTTGACGAGGGATGGGAACAGGTACCTGTTCGTTCTGAAGAAGGCGATTGTGAATCTGGAAGAATGGAATAACACGCCTGCCTCCGCACTAAATTATTCCGCGATTAGTGAGTTCATGATGGCTCTTGTGGTTCTAGGTATAAGCTATGGCATAAAGGTTAACATGGAGCGCATTTCCACATCGGACTTTAAAAATATTGATTTTCTCGAATTGGATGAAGACGAGAAAAAGGAGATGGCATTAAAAAGAATCGATACTGTGTACATTGACAATGCCTTTGAGTTTAGCCCTTCCCGTTCGCTGGAAGAACTTTTAGTTCAGCTGAAATCAAGGAAGGAAGATTTCATAAAAATATACAGAAAGGCATTTGATGAGATGATAAAATATTATCAGCAACAGATCGCTAGTACTGAGTCATTCGGCGAAAACAAAATATCAAAGGACGGTTTCTTGGTACTGAGCCCGAACAAAAATTCTTATGAACTCTACCCTATTCCATATACATACAATGGCGGTGATTTCCTTGAGTTTCTGCCCGAGAAAGTTCTCCCAAAAATTTCGGGGGTTAAATATAGTTTAGGGTCCAAAATTTTTAATATTCATACATATCAAAAGTACTATTTACTCCACATATATCCTGTTCCAAGGTATATGCTGAAGGGCTATGACAACGAATACATAAGCGGGAAGAAGGCATTAGAAAGGGACAGTTTTGGTTATTATCATTTCTTGTCAATAGTTGATGAAGGAAATGATATAAACGGGTTTATTTTCTTTAAGGACAGGGAGGGTCTAAAGAAGGGGGAGGTAGAGATAATATTCATAAATAACAGAAACCCGGATATTTCTGCCACCAATAAGCATATATTAAATCTTCTTATGGTTGCCAGGGAATACGTACCGGAGGACAATGTGGTAGAGCCTGACCAGACCGCCGTTTCTGGCGCCACGGACCATATAAGCATCAGGCGCGTCAGGCAGGCGGACCTCTTTACCCTGCTGGGCATGAACCCCCCGAAGGCCCAAGCCCCGAGCTCCGTAGCGCAGAGCAGTCAGCCGAGGCAACCTGCGAAGCACGTGGTTCAGAGGACCCTCCCCCTCTGAGCCCATTGACGGTCAGACAGTGTTGCGGTATGACCGAATTCCTGTTTGATTGTTGGAGGTGGTGATTATGGAGAGGAATGATCGTGATTGGATGGATGGAATGGACGAGAGGGAAAGGGAGTTTGTTCTTAAAAACATGGGCGCATTTGAGGCCGGTGATCCCGAGGATATTGCATCATGGCTATTGCAGGTGGGCTATATCTCAGGTCTCCTCGAGAGGCACTCCCCCGTGTACGGGGAGTGGTTCAAGCACTATCTCCGTTACTTCCAGTAACTCCCCCCTCAGAAAACTATATAATGAGGTAAATGAATTATGATGGTGATGAAAGATGGCTGAAGAAAGAGAAGGAAGGGATCAGACAAAAACACATAAAGTGAATGGATCAGTGTGGGACATAATTCAGGATCAGATTTTCGAATTTGTTCATGGCTTTGAAGAACCATGGGAAGGGACATATGCAGTTTTACTGTATAAACATGGGACAGACGTCAGTTTTGAGAGACTTCCAAGTGCTTCAGAGGAATACTGGGGCAGGGAATTACCGTGGATTCTAATAGGAACTGTAGAGGGAAGGGGTTTAGACGGGATGGTAATAGATGTCGAATATGATGGTCATCGAATACATGAAAAGGGGTATTTTAATATAAACATAGATTGAGAGGGTGGCTGAATGGTCGGATGGATAAA
>JBAMLI010000050.1:0-4726 GCA_039793645.1 archaeon | reverse complement strand
GATAAATTCTTTTAATTTTTTATTTAATTTGTAGAGGAATATCTAACCCTCCTAAATTTTTTGGTCTTTTTCGGTGGTTTTTATGGTGGGTCTGAAGTTGAAGCTACTGGTGGTGTTTTCCATGCTTCTTTTTTGGGTTGTTGGGATGATGGTCAATGAAAGGATGAGGTGGTAGTATGGATGATTTTGAGGCAATAAAGATAGCGTTCAATTATATCTTGGCGATGGGTAAGGTTGCGCAGGTATCAGGCGATGAACTCCCTGAGGAATATTTCAGGTGGAGGGATCAGACCAGGCTCATTTTAATTTATTATATGAATTCCCCCATAACTCCCCTCGAGGTAAAAAGGGCAATCTGGAAGGTGCTCGGTATTTTCTGAACCTTTTCTAGGGTGGTGATAATGGATCAGATCGGGCAATATTTAGAGGGATTGATGGAACCGTGGTCAGAAAAATATTTCAAGATAGACAGGGGAAAGTACTCCATAAGAATACGCGAGATCTATTACCACAGGGGCATGATCCCCTTGCTTTCCGGGGATGTCTCAGTCCGCCTCGGTGATGAATATTTTAAGAACAGAAAAGGCAGGTTTTCAATGGAAGAGCATGAGTCTGCCGTGGAAATGTTTGAGTACCTGCACCTCTTTGATTATATGCATGGCTACAGTGACATAGCATTTCCTTTTACCATGAGCTATGTAGAATTCCTCCATCCGGGTAGCGGTAATTATGGTTTGAATGTCTATTTTGACTATATTAATGCCGTAGATTTCCAGGAGTTCGTAAATAACCTTGATGAGGGTGAGAGGGGGAGGCGTGCAAGATCAATCTACAAAAGGTACTTAGAAATAGTAAATAAGACAAACAACTGCATTGCAGAGGCCGAGGAAATAATTGCCCAGATCAGGGATAAAATGGAGGAAATGATAATACAAGATATGGAAGGGGAGAAAGAGATATGAGAGAATCCTTAGTTTCTATCAGTGAAAGAATGTTGAAGAATTTTAAGAACGGTGCCCTGGTACCAAAAGACAAGGAAGCATACGATGCATTGGTAGAAAGGCTCCAGCATGTAAAAATGGACCATAATTCGAAAGTAAGGTTCGCTGAAGAGGCCCTTAAGTACATAATCAATAACAATATACTGGAAATAAACGAAGATAACATAGATAGAATAATAAGCGAGATTGCAGATTTTAACACCAATCTTCTCACAGAGGACCTGCTTGATTGGCTGAACAGTGATCCGCATAATCTGTATTACCTAACCGTGGCGCTCGGTTATTCCCCCGAGGACGGACCCAGGTTACTTACGCTTGCCTGGTTTGAGGCGAGGAAGGATGTGGCGAGGGCGGTCATCGGGGCACTGCAGGATCTGCTTAAGGAAAAGCCCCTGGTATGAGGGGGCAGGGGTCTTCCGCGGGGCGGTGCCGTGCCCTCAGGGGTCCCTGCCCCGGAAATTTTTTGGAGGTGTGTTTTTATGCCCAGATTAAGGAAGGATGAATCGAATGGAATGGTGAGAAGAAAGCCCGTATGTCCCTGGTGTGGTAGGAAGCTAGACCACTTACTTGTTGACTACAGGTTCGTTGAGAGGCACAGGGTCATTAAGGAGAAAAATAAAATAGAGACGGTACTGGACGATACCGAGGACCTTGTCGAGGATCCGAATTACGAGATTTACAGGTGTCCACACTGCCACAGTGTGCTTGATCTTGAAAGTCATGAGGTTGAAGTTTTTCTGCTCCACGGCGTGTACCCTGCGAGATGGGATTCCGGGCGCAAGGACAGGTGTCCACACTGCGGTGCCTATCTTAACGAACTCACGGTAACCTATGATTATCTGTCGGGTATCGTGTTTAAATGCCCCGTGTGCAATAAAGACATCAGGGATATAGACCTCAGCAAGGTCGAGCAGTTCTTGAAGGGCGATTTCGAACCAAAGGAATAGTTTTTTTAGGAAGTTGTGTATGGTATCTTTGAAATATATGTAAGGTGATAGGTAAGGAGGTAGGATAAATGGAGAAGGAAAATAAAAAAAGCCTATCCGTGGACTATGCGCTTGTTCTTCTAGAGAACTTCCTTGATATAATATACGCGGTTGGTTTCAGCAAGTATATAGACGACTACATGTCCGCTCATTATAAGGATCTTACTCTTCTTAACGATACAGAGAAGAATTACATTGAGCAGAATTTCGAGCTGAGGGAAGAGGATATCATGGAGCTCATAGATATATATATGATGTATGACCGCCTTCCTCCAAAGGACAGGGACCTGACGGAGGTGGAGGAGGAGATCTTGAAATTAATGATGAATGATGCTTACGACATCATCTACAAAAGGCTCATTGACACCCTCTATGAAGGCTACGGAAAAGATCTCCCCAGGGACTCCAAGTTCTATGATTACAAGTTCAATTTCCATTCCACCCACCCTGTTTCCGGGAGGCAAAAGGGCAGGAAATCCAGGGGTACAGGGAAGAAGGAGGGAACGGATAATGAATGACTGGATGGAGATGGTAAAGAGGATAGAGCAGGAGCTGGTTTCAGGGCTAAGGGAAAACAGGACCCTGAGGCAGGTGGTGTCCGAACTCTCAGAGAAATACAGCTACGGTGATATCATCACCGTCCTGGAACGCGGGGCAAAGATAGGCGTGGTGTTCATCTACTGTCGCGGTGGCTCGGCCTACAGGGCGTACGACGTGTTCAGGATCGGTTCATTTTATTACGCCCTGAGGGCCGACGTGGGCGATTGCGGTGAGGGCAAGTACGATCCCCTGACCTACGATTCCCCCAGCCTCCGCGAGGTCGTTGCGTCCGTCCTGAGCGGTGTTATTGCCGATGATATTTATTTCATCAGCCCGTCCCTTGCCGTCTATGCCCCATTCCCCGTCCCCGAGGACAGGATGAGGGGTCCGCGTAGCCGGTAACCGTGTGCCTGCCCGTTCGTGTTTTGAAATTTTTTTGAAATTTTTTCTTGAAGTAGAATAGTTTTTTGGAGGTGTTTTGTATGGGAATAACCGTACATTGGAAAGGAAGTGTAAAGGATAGAGATACTGCGCTGAATGTTATAACATATGCAAGTTTTTTTGCGGAGACTCTTGGGTGGAACGTGCAGATATTATCGGAGAAGGGGTATGTTGTGATGGAGAAGATAAAAACAGAGAAGGAAACCTATGAGTTTGAGTCCTTTGTTGAGAGCGAATTCGCCGATCGCTTTGATAAGAATTACATGAAGAGGTCATCGAAGTTTGGTGTGATCATAGACCCGAACGTAAAGGATACCATCAGAACAGAGAACATTGAAATCTCGTTTTATACCTACAGGGGCAGATATATTATGAAAGGCTTTACAAAGACACAGGTATTCAATGAGAATGAGGTGGGGAACCTGGTCGTGCATTCCATTCTCGTGCTCATGCTTCTGACAATAAAGAACACATGGGTGCCCAACCTTGAAATCTATGATGAGGGGAATTACTACATCCCGCTGGATCACAAAGAATGGGAGGAATGGGTGAACGGATTCGTAGAGGAATACAGGGACACTGCAAGATCACTCAGGCCCTTTAATTATGAGCACCTGATGGAAGAACACTCCAATCTTTCCCTGATGATCGGTTCTTTGAAATCCTTGCTTGAGGGCATAGTTGGGGAGGAGAACGTGGTCACCCCCTCCAAAAAGCCCTACGACAGCGGTCGCTGACCCCGCCCCTCCCGATTTTTTTTTATTCCTTCCACTGTGAAATGGAGGAGTCAAGTATGTCCGGTATAACATACCTCTCCTACGGTGGCGGTGTGAATTCCACATCCATCCTCCATCTTCCGGATGTGATGGATTATGTGGACCTGGTGATCTTCGCCGATACGGGTGCGGAGAAACCGGAGACCTACGCGTACATTGAAAAATACGTGAGGCCGTTCCTGAGGTCCATGGGCAAGAGTTTCGTGGTTGTGAGGGGCAGGGAAAGGATAGGTGGCAGGGAGGTCAGTGATATCTACGAGGCCTTTTACCTCTGGAGGATGGTCCCCTCCAGGTATCTGAGGATCTGCACCTACAGGTTCAAGGTGAAGCCGATTTTGGAATACCTGAAAACCAGCTATCCGGGCGAGGGCATAAGGGCGGTGATGGGCATATCATACGAGGAGGCCTACAGGGCCGGCAGGTCCTGGCCCGGCGACCAGGAGATTTATTACCCTCTCATCGAGAGGAAAATCACGAGATCCGGCTGTGAGAGGATCATCCGTGATGCGGGCTGGCCTGTCCCGATGAAGTCCAGCTGTTTCTTCTGCCCCTTCCAGACACGCAGGGAATGGTACTGGCTCAGGTACGCGCACCCGGATCTCTGGCAGAAGGCGATAGCTCTCGAAAAGAACGGGGCCAGGTACCCGGAGGTGCTCCTGGGGACCACGCCCCTTGAGGAGATAGATAGAAAGATAGTGCCGATTGATAGTTTTGGAGTTGAGTGATATGGCAAGGTTTTATTGTCTGGATGAGAAGGAGTATAATTATCTGCTGAAGATGGTTGATAGGGCAATGGATCCGGATACCCGTTGGGAGACGGTGAACGATGTCCTCAGGGAGGTGAGGGGGATCCTCGCCTCTCTCCCCGGGAGGCAGGAACAGGAGAGATGAGAATTGAGGAGATTGAAAAAGATTTAAATATTTTTGAAACTAGATGTTTTTAGAGGTGATTGCATGGTAGTCATAAGATCCTATGAAGATG
>JBAMLI010000049.1:0-8624 GCA_039793645.1 archaeon | reverse complement strand
AGTACTGAGCCGATAAGTGCGCTTATCTCGTAGCTTCCTGTTGGCGCAACCAATCCCTTCACTCCGAGGTATACCTGCTTGTTTGTCAATGTGCATGTTGGTGTTGTTACTGAGCATGTCAATGCGTTTGCACCATTCACTGTTGCTGTCACAGGCGTTGAGGTGTATGCCAAGTTGCCTATCACTGCAGCAATATTTGCTGCTACAACTCCGTCGCTTGGCTTTGCCTGCGAGCCAACAACGATCTGCACCACTGGCTGACCGGCGCTGTTTATTATTGGTATGTTGCTAAAACTGACAGATCCTGCCAATGCAAGACCTACCAGCAAACTAGCTGCCACAGCAGCTATCCTCTTTGCGTTTAGGCTTTTCATACTATCACTTAAAACATTTTTTTGTGAATATTCATTATTATATAGTATTTAAATACCTTCTGTTTTATTTAATTTGTTTTATATAAATTAAATTTAAAATTTCGTTGATTGTTATAGTTGACTTCTTTCATGCACGTATCGGTTCGACGAAATGCTATTTTTTGAATTTTCCCTACTTTTCCTGCCTCCCTGCTTTTTGATTTCTTCTTTGTTTGCCCTCCTTCCTTCTTGCCTTCTTTGCCCTGCTGTTTATTTGCTCAACCAACCCTTAAAAGCTTTTTCATTTGCTGTACAAAATTAAAATAATCTTTTTAAAACTTAGTATCTTTATCAAAAACATGTTGTTCAAAGACATTAGAATAGGTTTCAAAGAAGCATACTACCAATTCAACCTCCCATATTATAAAAACAATGTAGATATAGGATTTTCCACACAGGCGATGCGCGCCGATTATCAAAAAGCATTTGGGAGCTTGCTCTATGCAAACCTCTCTGGATCTAGAATGCCTATGCCTTATCCCTATGAAAATATCTACAAGCTCTTTGAGCCCCAAGAGGAGCTCAGGATTTTGGAGATCGGCGCAAGAGGCCTTTACTTTGAACATGGAGTTTATAAGCAGATTAAAATGCTTGATGACAAGTACGGCACAGATGCAAAGGATAGGATAATGTATGCGGTGCTTGACATCTCTAAGCCTGCGATAGAGAAGGCAAAAGAAGAGTATAAGGTATACGGCAGGGAGAGCTTCTTCGATACAGAGTTTTTTGTTGCAGATGTGTTGAATAATGATGAGATGAAAGATGTAGGCAAGTTCAAGCTCGTGGTTATGAATGAATTGATAGATGATATCCCACATATGGTTGTGACAATAAAAAATAAGCATTATCGCGAGATAGTATTCAAGCCTGTTTATGACGAGAACAGAGCCATAATAGCATTCTCAAAAGTTGGGCTGAGGAAGCTTAGCAAAGAAGATTCGGATAAGCTTGAAGCCTTCTGCAAGCTTGAGGAGGGCAAGGCTATAACCTTCTCCCCTAGCCTTGATGGCTTGATTGCAAATCTCTCTGCCCACGTGGAAAGAGACGGGGCGTTCTTTATACACGATTATTTCATAAGGGGGCCGGTAGATGAAAGGCGTGCATCAATCCTTAGGAGGATATACGGCTATGAAATGCCCGATATACTCTACGAAAAAAAGCCAGGAGAGAAGGTGCAGATAACTGCGGATGTCAACCTCTCGCAGCTGCTCTTTGGGCTCAGCAAGGAGGGATTTGATGCAGTTGCATTGCCCCACCAAGTCTTCATCAATGATATGCTAGGCATAAAAGAGGTCTCTCTCAAAGAGATTGCCTTCTCTTTGAATATACTGCACATGGATGAAAGGATAGAGCTGCTCAAGAAGCTGGGCAGGGATGTTGGGGATAATGCAAGCGATAAAGCGGTAAACAAGGCCCTTCTGCAAGAGGTGAACAAAATAATAAGGGGTGGCAGCAATGCAAAAGATTCCATAATTTTAGACAAAGGGGCCTTCAATGCACCGGACCACAAAATTGAGCTTAGGTTTGTAAAAAGCGACGAAGAGAAGAAGGAAATCCTCTATGAGACTTACAGGAATTCATTTGGGGTGAAGAACCCCCTCATGGATGTTATAGCCAAGATCCAGGCTCATTAATGGTAAGATATTTTAATTAATATAGTAAAATTATTCATAGTGATTATTTGGAGGAAGATTCATTTGTAGCAAAGATAGCCCATAGGCTTATAAGGAAGCATATTGCAGGAAACATGATGAGCTCTGCGATAAAAAAGGCCAAAGCGCTGAATGCAAAAGGCTTGGCTGCATCTATAACATTCTTGAGTGAAGCGCCAAAAGACAGCTCAAAAAGCAACTACATTACTACAACATATGTGCAGCTCATAAGGGAGATTTCAAGGCTCGGCCTCAAGGCGAGCGTGCATGTGCCTATAGAGCAGCTTGGAAGCAATCTCTCAAAGGAAAACGCGCTCTCCAATGCAAAGAAGCTTGTAGAGTTTGGAAACAAGTATGGAGTATTCATTTGGTTTGAAGGCGAAGACAGCGAATTGCTAAGGAAGCTCTCCTCCTTCAAAGGAGTAGGCATAGCATGCAAAGGCGCAGAGAATGCAATGAAGTATGCAAAGAATGGAAAGGTTGATATAATCAAGGTCGTATGCTCTAGCAAAAAAGCAGAGGAGAAGGAGCTCAATGCAATAAAGGAGCTCTCTAAGAAGGCGAAGGTTGTGCTCCTTGCCCAGAATGACTTCATCGCTGAAAAGCTTGCAAAGGGCGATGGATACAAAAAGTCTTTAGTATTTGAATTCCAATTAGGCTACAGCGAAAAGAGGCTGAGCAAATGGATGAAAAAAGGAGCTATCGTAAGCGTGTTTATACCTTTTGGAAGGGACTGGATAAGCTATATAATAAACAATATGCCCCAAGGCTATATACAAAGTATAGCCACAAGCTTGCTTGTTGAAAAGAAGAGTGGTGGAAATGGTAAAAAAAGAGGAGAAAAATAATAGCACCCCGCAAAAAGAGAGCACTCAAAGGGAGATAGATGTTGTGACAGGAGCCAACGGAAGGCTGGGGAAGGAGCTTGTAAAAGCGCTTTTGAAAAAGGGCGATGTCGTAAGGGCCCTTGTAAAAGAAAAGAACTACATTGTAGAGTTGCCTAAAGGCACTATACCTTATGTAGGGGATATCTCGCAACAAGGCATACTCGACGATGCATGCAAGGACGCAGACAATGTATACCACCTTGCAGCTGTCGTAAGCGAATACAAATACAAGACGGAAGAGATAATGAAGATAAATGTGCTCGGCACAAGAAACGTGCTCGATGCAGCTGAGAAGGGAGGCGTAAAGCATGTTATATTCACAAGCACTGTAGATGTTTATGGAAGGAAGAGGCGCGAGGTCCTCAAAGAGGATTCTCCGCTTAAGCCCACAGACAAATATGGCTACAGCAAGATGCTCGCTGAAAATATAGTCAAAGAATACTCCAATACAGTGCCGCATACTATTTTGAGGCTCTCAACAATATACGGTCTTGGATTCGAGGCGCCTTACTTCAAGGTCTTCAAGGCGCTTGAAGAGGGGAAGGTATACCTCATTGGCAATGGGCAAAACCACCTTGCCCTTGTACATATATACGATGCACTCCAAGCGCTTCTCCTTCCAAGGATCCATAGCGAGATAAGCAAAAACAAAATCTACAATGTATCAGACGGCCATTCCTACACGCAGGAGTACCTCTTTGGCATGGCTGCTGAGATGCTCAAAGTGCCCAAACCTACAAAAAAGGTGAGCGAATTTATAGTAAAGCTTATAGCAAAGAGCAGGGGCCTCGACAGCGATGAGCTTCGCTTCCTTACAAGCAACAGGGTAATTGACATAACAAAGATCAAGGAAGAGCTAGGATTCAAGCCCATGGTGGAGATGCGTGTTGGCATGGCTGAGCTTGTTAACGCTTATCTCAAAAGATATCATAAATGATTGAAATGGTGATTGCTTGAAAGTTGGAAAAACAGAAAAATATATCTATGAAAGGCTTGAGGAGAAAGGCGCGATGATGTTCATGCTAGTAGATCCTGTCGACTACAAAACCCCAGACGATGCGATAAAGACCGCAGTTGCAAGCATAGAAGGAGGCGCAGACATGGTGCTCCTTGGAGGCAGCATAGGCGCACAGGGGGAGCTTTTGGATTATGTGGCAAAAGGGATAAAGGAAAAGGTGGATGTGCCTCTTATTCTCTTCCCAGGAAACATAGCAACAATAACAAGGTATGCAGATGCGATATACTTCATGTCACTCCTGAATGCAAGGAACCCATACTGGATCATACAAGCCCAGATGCTCTCCGCTCCAATAATAAAACACCTAAAGCTCGAGACTTTGCCTGTTGGATATATAGTCGTAGCGCCCGGAGGCACTGTTGGCTGGGTAGGGGATGTTAACCTTGTTCCTAGGGAGAAGCCAAAGATAGCGGCTGCGCTTGCAGAAGCTGGCGAGATGCTTGGAAATAGGTTCATAGTCACTGATGTTGGTTCCAACCCTGCGCTCCAGCATTCAGGCCCTGTGCCGCCTGAGATGGTAAGGGCGGTAAGGGAAGCAATAAGCGTTCCTTATATAGTTGCAGGGGGCATCACAACCGAAGAGCTGCTCAGGCAAACGCTAAAGGCAGGAGCCGATATAGTGCAGATAGGCACAGCAATAGAGCAAAGCGAAGATGCAAAGAGGAAGACTGAGCTGTTCGCAAGGGTAGTGAAAGAAGAGGGGCTCAAGAAGGTAAAAAGCTGAGGGGATGCGCGAGATCTCTTCTTTGGAGCTTTCAAGAATAGCCAAGGAGCTTAAGAGTATAGAGGGCTCGCACCTCAGGAAGTTCTATGAGATTGGCGAGGGCGAGTTTGAGCTCTCCTTCTACAAGGATGGGCTGCACTTCGTCTATGCAAAGCTCCTCAAGACAATAAATATAAGCAAATATTCGAGCGAGCATGAGCAAGCAAGCGAGTTTGCAATGCAGATAAGGAGGAGGCTTGAGAACCTAAGGCTAGAGAGCGTTTACCAGCATGGGAGCGACAGGATCTTGGTCTTTGACTTCAATGCGTATAAGCTAATCTTCGAGATGTTTGCAAAAGGGAATGTTGTGCTTGTGGACAGCGAATTTAGCATAATAGCACTCTACAAGAGGCTTGAGCTCAAAGAGAGGAAGCTAGACTACAAAGTCCAATATACTTTTCCTAAAAGCAGCGCCTGCGAGGGAAGTGCACTGGATGCGATAAGAAGGCTCGTAGAGTCTGAAGGGGAGAAGAAGCTCATTGCAATTACAAAATATTTTGACTATGGGCCCCTTTATGTAGAAAATGCAATAATGAGCGTCGGGCTTAAGCCTGATGAAAGGCTTGGAAGCTTGAAAGAGGGCAAGGCGGTTGAGCTTGCAAAAGCCCTTGAAAAAACAAGAGAAGAGGCTATGGTGGCGAAGCCGAGGCTCTACAAGAAGGAGCATGACTACTCGCTTGTCCCTATATTGAAATATGACAACAGCAAAGAGAATGTGGTTGAATATGACTCGCTCAGCTCATTGCTTGACGATTTTTATTTAAGCGAAAGGGGCAAAAAGGAATGGCAAGAAGAGGCGAAGGAGAAAGAAGCTATCAAAAGGAGCATAGAGCAGCAGAAGGAGCTGGTGAAAAGATATGAAGATGAGGCGGAGAGGTATGCAAGGATAGGCAATGCAATACTCCTCCACATGCACACCATTAATGCGCTTATTGAGCATGCGAGGAGCAAGAAAAAGCCAACTATAGAGGAGCTTAAAGAGTTTGAGGACAGCTCAATAAAAGTGGTGGGCATAGACTTAAAGAACAAAAAGATAAAAGTAAAGATAGTGTAAGTAGTGTAAAATAAAAGTGGTCTTGATGCTAAAGGTTGTTGTATTGGGCACTTCAGGCTCAACCCCTACAAAAAGCAGGAGCATGCCTAGCGTTGCAATCATCAGGGAGGGGGATGTTTATCTTTTCGATTGCGGGGAAGGAACGCAAATGAGGATGATGCAGAACAATATAAACATCTCCAAGATCAAGTCGATTTTTATAAGCCACACGCATGGGGACCATGTCATAGGAATAGCAGGCTTGGTCAGGACGCTCGCCTTGAACAACAGGGAGGAGCCTCTCTTTATATATGTGCCTGCTGGCTTTGAGAAAGTCATTGGCAATCTTATAACATTCGACAAGGCTATAATAAAATATCCTATAATCATAAAAGGGGTCTCAAGCGGGAAGGTCTATGTAGACAAAGAGATTGAGGTTAGGGCTTTCCCGCTAAACCACACAATAAAATGCTACGGCTACTCTTTTTCAGAAAGGAGGAAGAGGAGGTTCATAAAAGAAAAGTGCGATGCACTTGGCATAAAAGGCAGGGATTATTCGATACTTTCAAAGCGTGGGTTCATAATAAAGAATGGTAAGAGGATAGGCATCAGGGAGGTTACATACATCCAAGAAGGGAGAAAGATAGTCTATGCTACTGACACAAGGCCTTGCGCAACAACTGTAAGGGCCTCGCGCAATGCGGATCTGCTCATCCACGAAGCCACATTTACAGAAAAGGAGAAGGGGCTTGCGCGGGAAAGGAAGCACTCTACAGCAAAAGAGGCTGCAATAGTAGCAATGAAGGCCCATGCAAAGCTGCTAGTGCTAACGCATTTGAGCGCAAGGTACAGGAATACTCTGCCAATCAAAAAGGAAGCGGGCAAGCTCTTTGAGAATGTAGTAGTGGCAAGGGACGGCTACTCTTTTGAGATTGAAAGAAAAGAGTAAAAAATAAAAAGAGGTAAAATTAAAAGGAAAGAAGATAAAAGAAGATATAGATAAAATGATGGAGGCATCGTCTAGTGGTAGGATGGCAGATTGACATTCTGCAGGCCGGGGTTCGATTCCCTGTGCCTCCATCTCATACGAGTAGTGTTTTCATGGAGCCGCAAAATTTTGGAGAAGAGCAGAAAACAGCAAAAGATGTGCAAAAGGATTATGCAAAGGGTGCATTAGCGAGCATGAGCAAGATTGCACAATTAGCAAAGACAAAAGACGGCATTCTCTACATGCTGATCTTTGCAGTAACGATCACTCTTGCCATATACTTTAGGCTTCCCCTCCTCAAGTACCAAGGATTCTATGAGCCTGACGGCTTCTACCACTATGCAGTGATAAAGGCTGCAATAAGCAACCACTTTGAAATACCAAGATATCTCAACCTTTCTGGCTGGCCAGCCTCTACATATACTGGCGAGCCCCACGGGCTGTATTGGGTAACCTTGTTCCCATACCTAATACTACATACCATAAACCCAAGCATTACTGCCTACACCATTATGAGGCTTATACCTGTGCTTTTTGGAGTGCTTGATGTCATAGGCGCATGGCTCCTTGCAAGGCACCTGAGCAAAAACAAGCTCTTTGGATTTCTTGTAATGCTCTTTGTTGCGCTGAGCTTGGGCGATGCGGCTAGGACAAGCGCATTGATTTATAGAGGGGATGGCTTTATAACAATATTCCTAATACTTTCGCTGCTCTTCCTTGTAAAGGTGTTGAAGGAGGAGAATGCAAAGAAGAGGCTTGAATATGCGGTGCTCTCTGGCTTCTTCCTGAGCATTGGCAACTTTGTATGGAATGGTGCACCTTTCGCTACTGCAACATACATCTTTGCATTTGTAACAATCCTCTTGTATGCATTTGCGCTTTACAACAAAAGGCTCTTGGAGAGGAGTGGCTATCTTCTAATAAGCATGCTCATTTGGTATGCGTTGGTCAATATCTACAAGCTCTGCGGATCAATAATATCGCAGACATTTACAGGTGCGCACTTTATTGTCCTTCTTTTCCTCATGCTTGTTGGGTGGTACATCTCGCTATACTTCCTCAACAACATAAACCTCTACTATAAATTCGTTGGCACTCCAAAAAGGAGGCTTGCATTTGGATTTGCATTCCTTGCCGCAGCGACCTTGATGATAGAAGTGGCGATGCCGAGCTTTGTGTATGAGATATTTGTTGGAAATGGCTTCATAACAAACGGAAACAACTTTGCTGTTACAATAGAAGAGCTTCAGCCACCAACTACAGGATTTTTGTTTGCAAGCTTTGGGGCACTCCTATTCACAACGCCCATGTCTATAATAATATACCTCTCAACCTTCTCCCTGTACCTGAAGTGGCTCTTTTGGATCATGATGCTTGCCACATTCCTGCTTTACTTCTTCATGCAGATAGAGAATGATGAAAGCATCGAGAGTGCAAAGGCCTATATAAAATTCGGGGCAAATGAGATGATGCTCACGCTTGTCTCTTACTATGCACTTACAGCTTACCTTCAAATCCATGCTGTAAGGTTCAACTCCCTGCTCTCCGTGCCTCTTGCAATATTCTCAGCTTATACGCTTTATTGGCTTATAATATACTTCAAGAAATATAACAAAGCATTCCTCTATGCAGGATATGGCGTTATTGCGGCGCTTGTGCTCTACACTATTACTATCAATTACTCATACTCGCAAGTGCTTAGGCAGGCAGACAACATAAACCCGCAGTTCCTGGAAGCATTGGGTTGGATAAAGAACAATACGCCTCCAAACTCTGTCTTCTTGACGCTGTGGCCAGACGGCAGCCCTATTGAAGGGTGGGCAGATAGGATAAGCGTAACAGACAGCGTAGGATCGCAAAATGCAACAAA